>JAZUPO010000252.1:0-11786 GCA_045605205.1 Victivallaceae bacterium | reverse complement strand
CCTTAACTTGTCTTCCTAAGACCGCTTGGCCTCCGACTTCATTGCGGCCCGCAAAGGTGCCCGGATAATGGCCGGTTTGAGTTCAAAAGCTACCAAATTGCAGTTTATGGAACTGGTGAATTCACCTGAAATCGAAAATCTGCTGCAATGTCACCGCTCTGTTCCCGGCGATGCCTATTACATCACTGCCGGTGTGCTCCACGCTATCGGCGGCGGAAATCTGCTGCTTGAAATCCAGCAGAACAGCGATACGACCTACCGTTTGAGTGATTGGGGCAGAGTTGATGCTGAGGGTAAAGCCCGGGAGCTCCATTTGGAAAAAGGAATGTTGGCAACTGATTTTTTCAACCGCAACACTCCCCGGATCCCCGGTGTTACCGGACAGGCTGAATTCAACCGCAAGTACCAGCTCGTGAACAAGTCCCAGTATTTCAGGGTCAGCGAACTGCGTTTGGTTTCCGAATGGCGTGATGACACCTCGGCAGACGGCAGTTTTCACATCATCACCGCCATTAACGGCAAGATCGCAATTGAAAGTGAAGATCGTGAGCGGTGTTGCGAACTTGAAATAGGACGAAGCGGCCTTATTCCTGCGGCCTTTGGCCGTTACCGCCTCAATCCTATGGATGACGGGGAAACAACTGTACTGAAAACAACCTTGTAAAAGAAAGATAAATCTTATGAAGTTCCTTGATGATTTGCAGGCCGCTTTGCGGTCAAAGTTTCCCGCGTTCACCGCTGAAAATGCTCTTGCCCTCGAAGCCTGCCCTCCGGGACAGGATGGTGATTTCACCATCAACTGCTTCCGTATCGCCAAATTCTGCGGCGGCCCCAACGGTGCTGTGGCTGCAGTGACTGAGTTCCTCAATTCTCACGAAGATATTGCAAAAGTCACGGCAGTAAAGGCATTTGTGAATATTACTCTGACTCCGGCCGCCCTCTTTGCCGCCGGGGCTGCTGATGTGGATGCTCTTTTGAGCCGGGTCACTCTGCCTGAAAATCTGCGTCGCCGGGTGCTGATCGAATTTTCTGCTCCCAATACCAACAAGCCCCAGCATCTGGGACACGTCCGCAACAATACTCTGGGGATGACTTTGGGCTCTCTGCTCAAGCGTATCGGGCACGATGTCGTTGAAATCAATCTGGTCAATGACCGGGGGATCCACATTTGCAAATCAATGTTGGCCTATGAACGTTTCGGCGAAGGCGTCACCCCTGAAAGCTGCGGCAAAAAGGGGGATCACTTGGTGGGGGATTTCTATGTGAAGTTCAATACCGAGCTTTCAAAGGAGATCGACGAAGTCCGCAAAGCTCATCCTGAATGGGCCGACAAAGACAAAGATGAACTTTTCCTCGAAACTGAGTTGGGACAGGCCGCACAGGAAATGCTCCGCAAGTGGGAAGCCGGTGATGCTGAAGTCAGGCAGCTTTGGGAAAAGATGAACTCCTGGGTTTTCAAAGGTTTTGCCGAAACCTATACCCGTATGGGCATCAACTTTGACCATACATATCTGGAAAGTCAGACCTATCTGCTGGGTAAAGATGTTGTGCAGCAGGGACTTGACACGGGCGTTTTTACCAAGCGTGAAGACGGTGCTGTCATTTGCGATCTGGGCAAGATGGGAACAAAAGTCGTTCTGCGTTCTGACGGAACCAGTGTTTACATCACTCAGGATCTCGGAACAACTTTGCGGAAATTCAACGATTATACCCCCGAAGAGTTGATTTGGGTGGTAGGCGATGAGCAGAATCTGCACTTCAAGATGCTTTTTGAAATGCTCAACCGTTTGGGATATGACTGGGCTCAGCGTTGTTTCCACTTGTCCTACGGTATGGTCAATCTGCCCAGCGGCAAGATGAAAAGCCGCGAAGGCACTGTTGTGGATGCTGACGACCTCTTTGATGAAATGTCCAATCTGGCCGCTGCCGCCTGTGCTGAACGGAATCCTGAACTTTCTCAGGAAGAACTTAAACGCCGCGGCGAAATCATCGGTTTGGGAGCTCTCAAGTTTATGCTTTTGAAATTCAATCCCAAGACTACGATGATTTTTGATCCTCAGGCCAGTTTGCGTTTTGAAGGTGATACCGGCCCCTATGTTCAATATGTCTGTGCCCGGGTGGGTTCCATTGAGCGGAAACTTGCTGAAAGAGGGCTGGCAGGGGGAACGGCAAACTGGAGTCTGCACGATCATCCTGCAGAAAGGGATCTGGCTGTGAAACTCTTTTACTATCCTTCTGTGCTTCATACGGCGGGGGAAAAGCGTGACTGTTCCGGTGTGGTGGATTATCTGCTGGATCTTGCCAAGAGTTTCAACGCTTTTTACCGTGAATGTCCTGTGCTGACGGCTGCTCCTGAGCTTATCCCCGGTCGTGTCAAGTTGGCTCAGGCTGTCCGGCAGGTGCTGAGTGATGGTCTGAATACTTTGACCATCCAGGTGCCTGAGGTTATGTAAACAATGAAATTACGGAGTATTCTTATGGCTGCTCTGATCGGTTCTGCCGCTGCGGCTGCTCAGGGAGATCCTGAAAGTTTTGATTCAAAAGGGGTTGATCTTGATCGTTTCAAAGGAGTTTTTCCGCCTCATATCAAGTGTGTGGCGATCCTGACTCCCGCAAGTGTTCCCAGTGAAAACAAGATCCGCCTCGGTGTAAAGATGCTTGAAAGGGCGGGGATCAAGGTCAAAGTGATGCCCCATACCTACGATAAGGTCGCTCCGGGCAAAAAAAAGCTTCCTGCCGCCGGGCGTGTTGCTGACTTTCTGGCTGCCTGGAACGATCCGGAAGTGGATATGATCATCCCCACCCGGGGAGGAAGCGGTGCTCAGGATATCCCGCCGAAAGTTGACTGGAACGAACTTAAAAAACGCAAAGTCATACTGATGGGGTACAGCAATATCACCTGTCTGACGGGGCCTATGCTTTCGCAGGGGGCCGGTTATCCGATGCAGGGGCCCAATCTCGGCTCCCTGGTTTCCTGTGATGACGCTTCTTTGAAACACCTGAAAGCACTGCTTGCCGGACAGACTCCGGAGCCTGTCAAACTTACCGCTTTGCGGGCAGGGGATATTTCCGGAAAAGCATACGCAGGACACCTGACGCTGCTCCGTCAGGTGCAGGGAACTCCTTTCAAAGTGGATACTGCCGGCAGAGTTCTCTTTATTGAATGTGTCCGACGGCCGGGAAAGCAGCTGAAAGCAGCTTTTACCCATTTACGGAAGGGCGGATTTTTTGACAAATGTGCCGGAATCGTTTTTTGTCATTTCACCCGGTGTTTTCCGGATGATGCGGCCAAGTTAAAATTTTTCAAGGAGTTGACCGGGCAGGTCAAGTGTCCCGTTTATTACGGTTATCCTTATGGACACGAACCGGCTATAAGGGCTGTGGATTTTCAGCGTACTGCTGTCATCAAGGACGGAGTGCTGACATTCAAATAATTCCGGGACAAGACGGAAAAAAAAGGGGGAGAAAAAAACATTGAACAACAGATGTTTTGAACTCTTCCCTTTTTTATTGTCCGGAAAATTGTTATTTGACCAAAGCGGCAACGGCAGTTGCGGCGATACCTTCGCCACGGCCGGTGAAGCCCAGCTTTTCGGTGGTGGTGGCTTTTACGGAAATTCTTTCTGCGTCCAGTGCCATTACCTCAGCCATACGCTGCTGCATTATTTTTTTATAAGAAGCAAGTTTGGGCCTTTGAGCGATAATGGTAATGTCAACATTGCTGATTTTCCACTCTTTGAATTGAGGAAGTTCCAGAACCATTTGCAGCAATCTTGTGCTGTCAGCTCCTTTCCACCGTGCTTCGTTATCGGGGAAAATCTCTCCGATATCCCCCAGAGCCAATGCTCCGAGCAAAGCATCTATCAAAGCGTGGATCGCCACATCGGCATCGCTGTGGCCCAGCAATCCCAGTTCATAAGGGATCTCTACGCCGCAAAGGATCAATTTACGTTCCGGAACAAGACGGTGGACATCGAAACCCTGTCCTACTCTGAAATCTGTCATAATATCTTTTCTTTCGTTCAGATCATTTCCTCCCGTTTGTATTGAGAGGAAAGAATTTTATTGTTGTTCAAGTCTGATAATACCGCCGCCGCAAAGTTCTTCGCCCCGGTAGAGGGCTCCGATCTGTCCCGGAGTTACGGCACGCAAAGGCTGCTGAGTCCGGATCCGGCATTGCGTTTCATCACAGCTCACCACTTCGCAGGGCACGGGACGGGAACGGTAACGGATTTGAATTTCATATTCTCCCGGAGCCGGTAATGGAGCATCACCCCAGCGGTCAAGGAAAAACTCCTTGCACATCAAGGTCGCCGGATCTGTTTCAAGTTCCACCCGGTGAAGCGTGCCGTCAATGGATTTGACAAAGGCAGGCACTCCCAACGCAACTCCCAATCCCTGCCGCTGTCCCAGTGTGATCCGGTGGATCCCCTGGTGAGTTCCCACAGCTTTCCCTCTGAAAAAAATCCTGCCGGGACGGGGAGCAAGACCGGCACGGCGGAAAAGTTCATCACCGGAATTTACACCCGGCGGAACGAAACAGAGTTCTTCACTGTCTTCGGCTTTGTGAAAGTGGAATCCGAAATCTGACGCTACGGCCCTTACCACAGGTTTGCTCAACTCGCCCAGTGGGAAAAGGAGTTCCTTTAAAATCTCTTTCCCCAGCAGTGCCAGAAAATAGCTTTGATCTTTAGCCCGGTCGGCTCCCCGGCGCAGAAAAATTTTTTCTCCGCGATAGCCCAATCGGACATAGTGTCCGGTGGCAAGGCGGTCGGCTTTCATCGCTCTGGTGAATTTGAGCAGTTCACCGAATTTAATGGCGGGATTACAGAGCGAACAGGGGTTTGGAGTTCTGCCGGAAGCATATTCCCGGGCGGCAGGCAGGATGACCTTTTCTTTGAATTGAGAGGAAACATCAATATAATGATGTTGGATCCCCAGTTTTTCGCAGCACTCTTTAACGCCGCTGTCCATTGCAGGGGAAGGGGGGAATCCGTCAATAAGCATAGTCACGCCGATGACTTCGTGACCGCTCCGGCGGAGCAGAGCTCCGGCACAGCCGGAATCAACACCTCCCGACATAGCAAGTACGATTTTCATATAGCTGACTTTCCTTCCTTTTTGAATGTCACAACTGCGATCTCAGGGGGACAAAACAAACGGAATCCCAACCGGTGTCCCCCGGCTCCGGCGGTGATGAAAAGTTTTTTGCCCCATCGCTCTGACAGCCCGGGGGGAAACTCTTTGCGGCGACTGAGAAAGTCCTTCAAAGAACCGATCCCGGGGATCCGTATTTGTCCGCCGTGGGTATCGGCTGAAAGCATAAGCACCTCCCTGGAACTGTCGATTTGCCGGAGCATTCCCCCTTTGTGGGAAAGCAGGAGCAGAGTGCCTTTTCCCCGGAGCAGTGAATTGTATTTCTTCCGGTCAAAGGGGACAACTGAAGCATCCGGAACCCCTGCGATATCAAGACCTTTGACCTTGACAAGACGGTTTTCGATCATTAGGACGCCAGTTTTTTCAAGGATCTTTGTCATCCGGCTTCTGCCGTACCAGAGTTCGTGATTGCCGAGAACGGCATAAGTTCCCCAGGGGGCCTTGAGGCCGGAGAAAAAACAAGTCAACTCCTTTTCGGGCATTGAACCATATTCCGGGATGGAGCCGACGGCGATGTAATCTCCCAGCAGCAGACAGAGATCAGCTTTTTCTTTTTTGAAATATCTGAGGATCCTGGCTCTTCTCAAGCGGTCAATAAAGGTATTGCCGAAATGAGTGTCTGCAATAATAATTGCCCTTGCTCCTCTGAAAGAATCCGGTAAGCCGGGCAGTGTCACATCGCAGCGGCGGACACAGAGCATATTCGGTTCAACGAAGCCCCCCCATAAAAGTACGATCCCGATAAGGGAGCAGATGCTCCACGACAGAATTCTGAAATAGTGTTTAATTCTGCTTTTTCTTTCCTGCTCCATTACGGGGACTCCGTTTCTTTGTTCCGGGGAGCACCGGCGTCAGGATGAGGGCCTCTTTGCCGGCGGTAACTTTCACTCCGGAAGCCTTTTCAAGATCACCTCTGAGCAAGGCTTCTGAAAGGGGATCTTCCAGATAGCGTTCCACGGCACGCCGCAGGGGGCGGGCTCCGTATTCGGTGGCATTGCCCTTATCGACGATGAATGCCTTGGCATCCTGAGAAATTTCCATATCCAGTGAGCGTTCTTTGAGCCGTTCCCGGAGTTTTGTAATTTCAATATCCACAATGGCAATCAGATCATCACGGGTAAGTTTTCTGAAAATGACAACATCATCTATCCGGTTGAGAAATTCCGGCTTGAAGGTACGTTTTGCCACGCTCAGCAGTCTTTCTGCACCGGGATCGATCTCTGTGCCGCCGAAGCCGAGGCCGTTGGAACGGCTCAGTTCAGCAGCACCCACGTTGCTGGTCATAATAATAATGGTATTGCGGAAATCCACCCGTCGTCCCAGAGAATCGGTGATCCGTCCCTCTTCAAGGATCTGAAGCAGTGTATGCATCACATCGGGGTGGGCTTTTTCTATTTCGTCAAAGAGCACCACGGAATAAGGTCTGCGGCGGACAGGTTCAGTCAGTTCTCCGCCGTCGCCGTAACCCACATATCCGGGAGGAGAGCCTACCAGACGGGAAACATTGAATTTTTCCATATACTCAGACATATCCACATAGATCAGGGAATCAGGATCTCCGAAAATAAATTCTGCAAGGGCCTTGGCGAGCAGAGTTTTGCCCACCCCTGTGGGGCCGAGGAAAATAAATGAACCGATGGGACGGCCGGGATTGCGCAAGTCTGCACGGCTGCGCCGCAGGGCACGGGCGATGGAAGTGATGGCATCATTCTGACCGATGACCTTTTGGCTCAGTTCCTCTTCCATCTTGAGCAGACGGGTATTTTCTCCTTCGGACATACGGTTAAGGGGGACACCGGTCAATTTGGCCACAATGCTTTGAATATCGGAAACACCGACCTCCGGTCGCCGTGAAGCAGCTTCATTACGCCATTTTTCCAGAGTTTCATCAAGTTCGCTCTGCAAATCGTGTTCCTGATCCCGGAGCTGAGCTGCGGCTTCAAAATCCTGTTTGACACAGGCGGCGGCTTTATCGCTGCGGATCTGTTTGAGTTTTTCTTCAAGGGCGGCTGTATCGGGAGTTTCACCTGAGGAGTTGATACGGGCTCTGGCTCCTGCTTCATCCATCAAATCGATGGCTTTGTCGGGCAGAAAGCGGCCCGTTACATAACGGTCTGAAAGTTCCACGGCTGCCTTGAGGGCATCGGGGGTATACTGCACATTGTGGTATTCCTCATAGGTTTTCCGGAGCCCCTCAAGGATCTTGATGGAATCCTCTGCCGACGGCGGATTCACCAGAACGCTTTGAAATCTGCGTTCAAGGGCGGCATCTTTTTCAATACCTTTGCGGTATTCGTCAAGAGTGGTAGCTCCCACGCACTGCAGTTCTCCGCGGGCGAGAGCCGGTTTGATGATATTGGCGGCATCGAGGGCACCTTCTGCTCCGCCGGCTCCCACAAGGGTGTGGAGTTCGTCAATAAAAAGAATGACTTTCCCGGAATTGCGTACTTCATCAATAACAGCTTTGATACGTTCTTCAAATTGCCCCCGGTACTTTGTTCCCGCCACCATCAGGGGCAGGTCGATGGAGTAGATCTGCTTGTCGCAAAGGATCCCGGGGACCTTTTTGGCGGCGACGGCCTGTGCGAGTCCTTCAATGATGGCGGTTTTGCCGACACCGGCTTCACCGATAAGGACAGGATTGTTTTTGGTGCGGCGGCAGAGGATTTGAATGACTCTTTCGATCTCATCTGCTCTGCCGATGACAGGATCAAGTTTTCCTGCTGCGGCAAGTTCGGTCATATTGCGGCCGTAGGTGCTCAAAGCCGGCAGATCGCCGTTGGCACTGCTGCTGTCGGAAGAATTGGTGAATTCCTCTTCGCCTTCATCGTTTCCCGGCTGGGAGAAACCGCCGAAAAGATAATCCCCTTTACTGTCGGTATTGTTTTCGTCAGCGGGGGGCAGATAAGCGGAATCGAGAGCTTTCATCACCTCTTCTCTGGCATTTTCGGGGTTGACGCCCATATTTTTGAGGATGCGGCAGGCATCGGAACCTTCATTGGCGAGGATGCCGAGCAAAAGGTGTTCTGTGCCGATGAAGTTGTAATTCATTTCCCGGGCCTCTTCGTGAGCTTTGATAAGGACCCGCTTCATTTCGGTATTGAAAGGCAAAGGAGCACCTTCCTGAGCAGCACCGTCGGCGGGGGCTCCGCCGGGCGAGGTGCAGCTTTTTTCGATTTCCATTCTCAACCGGGCAATATTGACGTTGAGTTTTTTCAGTATATCCACAGCGACGCCGTCCTCCATTGCCAGCAGAGCCAGAAGCAGATGGTGGGCGGCGATGGATTCAGCATTCATCTTGTGAGCTTCTTCTTTGGCCATAACCAAAGCATAGCGGGCCCGGGGAGTAAAGCCGTTATCGTTTGCCATAAAAATTCATTCTCCGGAAGTGTTAGAGTGGTAGTTGCATTTTTCTCATCCTACAATATAACAACATTGGGCCGAAAAGTCAAGTAAGAAAATGTTTTTTACTTGACATTCCCCCTCTTAGGGGGTTATATTATATCAAAGACAGAAGAAAAAGATAAAATCTTTACTTTTTTTTATAGAGATAGGGGAATTTGTTATGAGCGATATTTATATCCACAGCTCCATTGCTGCCGGTCTGCTTTTTTGCGACGGGCCCGAAGCTATTGAAAACTGTACCATCACCGCTCCCGGCGGTAAGGTCATTACTCCTGCACTGCTGCGTAAGGAAAGGCTTTCTTCCGGTGTTGTCCGCCATACGTTTGATGCTGCGGGACTGGAATTCTGGACTCCCGGAAATCCTGTTCTTTATATGTTCAAAGCTGACGGTTTGAAACCTGAAGTTTTCGGTCTCAATGAATTGACGGCTGTGGGCAATAAAACCATTCTGGTCAACGGCAAGGCATATTGTTTCCGCGGATATATCCGGGGGATCGTGGCCCACGATCATCCGAATCTTTCCGGCAAAAGCGATTATGAAAGCTATCGTTATCACATCAGCCAGGCGAAAAAGTACGGATTCAACCTTGTCCGGTTCCACAGCACAGTGCCCTCTGAGGACTTTGTCCGGGCGGCAGATGAACTGGGTCTTTTTATCCATATGGAAATCGGGTTTGCCTATGAATATGATGAACAGGGCAAAAAGAAAAATCTCGCTCTTGACAATGCCAACTGGCGGGAAACGATCATCCGCTACCGCAATCATCCTTCAGTAGCTATTTTCTGCATCGGCAATGAAATGCACAATTCCGGCCATCAAGTTCTTGTCCGGAAACTCTACGAAGAGGGGAAAGCTCTTGCCCCTGCCAAGCTGATCCTTGACAACTCCGGCTGGGGAGAATTTGACCGTTCAAGTGCGGATATCCTTTCTCAGCACATTGCCTATTATTTCCCCTATAAATCCCACCGGGATATGTTTGTTTCCGATGCCTGTTGGCATATGAACGGTTCTGCCAAAGATACTCCTATGACCGAGAAAAAGGAAAATGTGGAAGTCCGCCGTTATGCCAATCCTGTCAAACCCACTCTGGCCCACGAAGCAGTCCACTATATTGAGATTCCCGACTACGAGAAACTCAATGCTAAATTTGACGCTTTTGCCGCCCGGATGGGGGCGGACTTCCTTGAGCAGAACGGAATCAAAAAGCCCCGTTTTATGACGGATTTTACCGAACTTGCCAAGCAGAAAGGGATCGTTGACCGTCTGCCCGACTACCGGACTGCTTCTGAAAACTTCAAGAAATTCGGTCTCAAGACCTATATTGAGCGGCTCCGTCTTTCCGGTCTCTGCGGCTTTGAAATGCTCCAGTTTGCCGACTGTTTCAAATATGAAAACAAAAACGGTATCGTTGACTGTTTCGACGATGACAAATACATTGATGCCGCCTGGATGCGTCAGTTCAATGATGATGCGGTGCTTCTGACCGATCTGCCCGAAGAGTGTTTCGCAGATGATGCTGTGATCGAACTGCCCATTCATCTTTCCAACTTTACGGCTGCCGAATACGGTTTCGGTGCTTTAAAAGTCACCATCGAAAGTGTTTCCGGGAAAGAGGTTCTTTATGATCAGAAAAACATCTTTGCCGTGCCCGGCGTGCAGAAACTTATTGATATCAAAGTGACTCTGCCCCGGTTGAATGCTCCCGAAGAATACACCGTTTACGCTGAATTTTCCGCTCCCGGCATCAGCTGCCGCAACGATTGGAAAATCTGGCGTTATCCTGCGGCAGCTCCTGTCAACACCAAGTTTGACCTCAAACTTGAAAACAGCGATTTTGCCGCCTGGATCACTGCCAATACCGTTGACAGTGCGGAAAACTCAAATATCGTTCTGCGTGACCGCCTCAATGAAGAGCTTTTCGCCGACCTTGAAGCCGGAAAAACCGTTGTGCTTTTCTATCACCGGGACAATCCCGGACAGGAAAAATATTACTGGCCCGGTTCTCTGGAACGTTTCAAACCCTGTATCTGGGACAGAGGCAGCAATCTGGGCGGTATCATCAGGGATGAGAATTTCCGCAAAGCCATCGGCTGCGGCAAGTTCTTCAATGCGCCCCTTTACGATTTGATCGAAGCTGGATACAAGCTCAATTTGGATCACTTCCCCGCAAAAATGACAGAACTGATTTCCGGTGTGGACAAGCCTGTGCGTGACCGTATGAAAGGACTTATCCACGGTGTCAAGAGCTATGTGGCCGATGACACTTTGCGGAACTTCTGCCACTGCGGTCTTATTAAAGCGGGCAAGGGGACTTTGATCGTCTGTACCTTTAACACAGCTTCCTGTGCAAAGCCTGCTGCGGCAAGTTTCTTTGCCGCTCTCCTTAACAATGCGGCTTCTTTCAAAGCTGAAAGCTCCATTGCTGTGGAAACCTTGAAAGATTATCTGGCCAACGCCCCGCTGGTGGTGGAAGATGTGATGAATCACTTCTGGGAAATCGACAACAAGCCTGTGGAAGATACCCTTTTCTGGGAAGAAACCGGCATCGACCTCAGCAAAATCAAATAAGTGAAGTTTTGTAAATTATGAAAAGAAATCAACTGCCGACTCCGGCACTGGTATTGGATCTTGAGCGTTTCAACAATGCTCTTGAATATATGGCATCTCTGGCCGCCCGGGCAGGAAAAAAGCTCCGTCCCCACGCCAAGACCCACAAATCTTCTGAAATCGCCAAACGACAGCTCAAGGCCGGGAATTGTGCCGGTATCTGTGCCGCAAAACTGGGGGAAGCTGAAGCTCTGCTCAAAGCCGGTATTGAAAATGTGCTGTTGACCTCTCCTGTGGTGGCACGTCCCCGTATCCAGCGTCTTGCGGAGCTGAAATATGCTCATCCCGGCTTGTGGATCACCGTTGACAATGTGGAAAATCTGCACGCTCTCAATGCTTGCGGGATCCCTTTTGATGTCCTTGCTGATGTGAATCCCAATATGGGACGTACCGGAGTGGAATTCAAAGATGTGCCGGAGTTTGTAAAAGAGATCCTCAAATGTTCCAATTTGAGGTTCCACGGGATCCAGTGCTACGCCGGCAATCTGCAGCACGTCACCAATGCTGCGGAACGTTCTGCCGCAACGGTAAAAGTTATGCGTACAGCCGCTTCTCTTGTCAGGGATCTGCGTAAAGATGGCATTCCCTGTGACATTCTCAAGTCGGATCGTAGCCA
>JAZUPO010000251.1:0-14939 GCA_045605205.1 Victivallaceae bacterium | reverse complement strand
AGTGCCTTCCTTGCGGGATTCGATGCGTCACAGCTCTATTTCTTCCCCAGGGGATATGACCACCGGTTCTGGCGTGAACTGGGACGCAGTTCACAGTTGATCGCTCTTACTGAAGACTATGTAATGACGGGAAAAAAGGTAAAAAATGCCAAAGTCACTCCTGTGACTCCTTTCCCTGCTCCTGTTCAGAATATCAGCCCCCGGATGATGCCTGACATCAAAACAAGCGATATCCTTCAAGCCGTCAGCTTTGCCAAAGACGGAAAATTTCTTGTGGCTGTGGGTAATTTCTGGGAAAAGGGAGATGTGGTCTTCAGACTTTCATTTTCCGGTCTCAAGGCTTCTCAGAACTATTCCGTCAGAGAGATCCCCTACAACCGGCAGTTTACCAGAGAACGGGGCAAACTTTTCAACGGCAACGACCTGAGAAAAGGGATCCTGCTCCACGCCGGAGCCTTGCGCTGGGTTTTCTTTGAAATCGCTCTTTGCGATGCTCCGGCGGCGATCGCACAGCTGACCGCTGCCGATCTGGAAAAACAGAAACGCTTTCTCGATAAAGCCAACAAGGCTGCTGCCGATGCTGAAACCGCCCGGGATAAAGCATTGATGAGCGAAAACGATTTCGGCGAGTGGAAAGCTCTCAAAGAAGGAAAAATCAGCTGTAAAGTCATTGATCCCAAAGGCAAAAATCAGCTGCAGATCAGCGCCGGGAAAAACAGTGTGACTCTCGATCCCCGGGGGCTGGTTGTGACTCAATGGATCGTCGATGGAGCCCCTCAGGCAGAAAGCAGATTTTCGATGAGCTGTTTCTGGAGTCCCGGTAAAAACGGTATGCAATCTTTTAACGCCTACCGGGTGACGGAACAAAAAATAACTCCTCAAGGGGTGCGTGTTGCCGGAGAATGTGTTACTTCCGGGCGGAATTATCCTGCTCTGGTTGGAGCAAAATTCAAACGGATCCTCACTTTTTCAAAGGATTTGAGTTCTTTGACGGTGGAAACGATCGTAACCAATCCCACCGAGATCTCTATGAACGATGTGGGATTCCGCTGGTATTTTATGCCTTCTGCCTGGAACAATAAAAATGGCGGTTATATGGAAATCGGCGGTAAAAAGATCAACCGTCCCCACGGATACAGTTTCTACAAAAAAGATATCGACGGAGCTTCTGAAGCGGTTATCCGCCGGATCTTTCTTGTGAAAAATCCCTCGATCTTTGTTCAGGGAAATGTGCTGAATTTCAAATCTTCCAAGGGTAAGAGTATGCAGATCACGCTGCTGCCTGCTGCTTGTTTCGGAGGTGTGGCTGTCTGGGATACACCGGATCTTTTTGCAGCCACCTGCGAGCCTTTCTACAAACCTCTGACCATTGCTCCCGGGGGGAGTATGAGTTTCAAAGCCGAGGTGAAAGTCTACTGATTTTTTTTCAGCTCTTACAGTGCAAAAACGCTTTAATGGTGTTTTTGCACTTTTTTTATATGGGAAAAGTTTGACTTTTACAGGTAAAAGAGCTATATTCTTACACTTGAACAAACTTTTTGCGGAGTGTCAAATAATCGTATTATGAAAAAAAGATTTCTTGCAACTTTTGTGCTTTGTTGTTTTGCCCTGCTGCTTTTGAACGGTTGCCGTACCCCTCTGGATGAAAAGCCCCGGAATACCCCCTGGACTTTGTCGGAACTGGAAAATAAAGCCGCCGGAAGTGACCCCATTGAACCCTTTAACAGAACTCTTTTTACCGTGCAGCACGTTATTATGGAGTATCCTGTGGATTGGATCGGCCGGGTGTATACGTCGATCCTGCCCCGGCCGGTTATCAAGTGTATCAATAATCTCTGTTTGAATCTGGAGTTCCCGGCCCGCTTTTTCAGCGTGCTGCTCCGGGCTGAATGGCGGGGGGCAGGACACGAATTTCTGCGTTTTCTTGCCAATTCCACATTGGGGATCGGAGGACTTTTTGATGTGGGACAGTACTGGTTCGGGCTCTATTCCACTGATTCCGACTTCGGCCAGACCTTTCATACCTGGGGGATCGACCCCGGATGTACTTTTATTCTGCCTTTTCTTCCCCGGGTGAATGTGCGTGATGCGGCGGGATTCATCTTGGATTACGCCTTTGATGCCAAGACCTATATTCCCTATTCCAGTGTGGTTATGCTCAATCAGGCCATTGTGGCACAGGCTCTTTACAGCGGAGTCGTTTCCGGAGCCGGAGATCCTTACAAGAGTTACCGTGAGGCAATGGTGCTGCGGCGGGAGCTGCAAAACCGTCTCTGGATGTACAAAAGCGGTGACCGGCTGAAAGAATTTTTTGTCCCTGTGCAGAAAAAAACACCTCCTTTCAAAGCTCCCGCAGGAATCAGAGGCGAATGGTGCGATCTGCCGGAATTCGGCGTCAGTACGCCTGTTGTTTCCACACTCAGAACGGTGTTGTGGCAGCCTGAAAGAAGAGATGACTGGTGGTATATGCCGCTTTCGATTTTCAACAGCGATTTTGCCAACGATATGAAAAAGGTCTATGTTCCCACTGCCGCGGGGGGAGAGGTGACCTGTGGTTTCTGGAAAGCAAAAGCTCTTGATCGCAAGTCACTTGGTAAGGTGCAGCCGGAACCTGTCCTTGTGGTGATATTGCCCGGTGTGGGAGGCAGCAGCAATGGGGCTTCCACAATGGCATTGGCAGAGCTGTTTCACAGGAAAAATTGTTCTGTGCTGACTTTTGACTGTGCGTTTTCGGGTTCCTTTATGGCCCAGAGCCGCTCAGGGAAGCTGCCCGGGAATGTGGAGTATGACGGGGCTCTTTTACGGGAGGTGCTTCTTGCGGCGGTCAAACTTCTTGAAGAAAAAGAGCTTGTTGAAGAAGCTCCCCGGCTGATCCTTGCCGGATACAGTTTCGGAGGACTCTATACCCTCAAGATCGCCGATATGGAACAAAAGGAGCCCAAACTTCACATTGAACGTTTCCTTGCGATCAATCCTCCTGTGGCACTTGCTTATGCTTCTCAGGTGGCGGACGATCTTGCGACAGCCGGCAGCAAATGGAGCGAAAAAGAGACTTTTGACCTGCTTGCCGAAACAGCAGGAAAACTTCTTATCGCCCGGAGCCTTGAGGAAAAGAACCTGAAAAAAGGGCCGTTCCCTCTCTTTGAAACCGGAGAAGAAACCGGACGCTTTGCGGCAGGACTTTATTTCAGACTTCCCCTGCGTCATATCCTTTTTGAAGCCGGCCGCAGCGGAATGAAGATCCCCGTAAAAACGCCTTACAAATGGGGCAGACGCAACAAATTCTATCTGGAACTTGACAAAGTCAGTTTCAAAGAATATTCTGAACGCTTTGTCGCTCCTCAATTCCCCGGGAAATCTCTGGCTTATCTGCTGAAACAGGGAGATCTGCGTGAGTTTTCCGGGGCACGGAAAAATCCTGATGTCAGAGTGATCCATACCTGGGATGATCCCCTCCTTGCCCCCGAACACCGCCGCTGGCTGGACCGTAATTACGGAAAAAGAATGATCTGGTTCGCCCGGGGAGGGCATTTGGGAAATATGTATCTGGACAAAGTCAAGGAAAAAATCGTTGATACAGCACTGAAATAAGAGCTTTTTGATAAATATCTCCTTGTAAAATTTAAAAAACGTGCTATATTATCACTTAACATTATGTATTTGAGAAACCTTTGAAAGGACCATTGAATTATGTCTAAAAAGAATATTCTTGCTGAAAGCGTGAAAGTCGAGTACGCCAATCCTCAGCCCTGCTGCTGCGAAGCAACCTTTACTTTTGCTGCCGATGCTGTCAAATCTGAAAAGAACAAAGTGACTGCTTACATCGGCGGTGTTGCCCGTCTGCCCGGATTCCGTGCCGGTAAAGCTCCCGCTTCCCTGGTGGCTTCCAAGTTCGCCGGTGAAATCAAAGAAGAGCTCCGCAACCGCATTATGGGTGCCGCTTTTGCCAAGATCGAAGAAAACAAGGATCTTGAGATCCTGACTGTCGGTTTCAAAACCCAGCCCGATCTGGACAAAGAAGGTGATCTTGAATTCACCCTCAATATGAACACCGCTCCCGAAATCAACCTGGGCGACTACAACGCCATCAGCATTGAACTGCCCCAGGATGCTGTCAGCGACGAAATGATCGAAGAACGGCTGAAACTCTACCACACGATGTACGGTTCCTTTGCCGATGTGGAAGAACCCGCCAAGGCTGATGATATGCTCAAAGTCAACTATGCCGGTGACTTTGAACTTCCCGAAGATGCTTCCCCCAGCCTGAAACGCCGTGTTGCCGCTGATGACACCTTCCTGATGCTCAGCGAACCCGAAAGCATTCCCGGCTCCATCGCCGCTCTTACCGGTGCCGAAAAAGGCAAGGAATACAGCTTCACCGCCAATTTCGGCGATGACTGCGGCGAAGATGCTCTTAAAGGCAAGAGTGTCAACTACAAAGTGACTGTTCTCGCCGTTCAGCGCCGCAAAGAGCTGACCGATGCCGAGCTGCTGGAAAAAATCAAGATGGATTCCATCGATGAACTCCGCAAGGTGATCCGTCAGGGACTGGAACGGGACAGCGAAGCCAAACGCCGTCAGGAAGCTGCTGATGCTGTTTTCAAGAAGCTGGATGAAGCCGCCGGCGACTTCCCCCTGCCGCCCGCTCTGCTCGACAGCGAAAATGCCAAGGAACTTCAGAACATCGCCCGCACCACTGTCCGCAGTGAAGCCGATGCCGAAAAATTCAAAGCTGAACTTGACGAACACAAGAAGAGTGCCGAAGCCAACGCCAAGACCGCTCTCCGCCGCCGTCTGATCCTTGCAAAACTTGCCAAGCTGGAAAACCTGACCATTTCTGATGCTGAACTCGATGAGCGTATCACCGGTATGAGCTACTACTACGGTATGAAGCCCGCCGAAATGCGTACTGCCCTGGAACGCAACGGTGCCATCGAAGAACTCCGTATGGAAATGGCTGCCGAAAGTGCTTTGGAAAAGATCGTTGCCAAGGTGCTGAAGTAAGAGCAGCTTGAAAAAGTGCTTGCACTGCCCGGTTTCTGCCGGGATGAAATAAATCTGTCCCGGCCGGGCGTGTTGAAACGTCCCGGTCGGGTGTTGATTTTTTTGCACCTTTTAAGCATAAAGATGAAAATTGATTTTTTCTGAACGTATTATATTATTGTTGTCAACAAACCAAGGAGTAAATATGGATAAAACTGCAAAATCTTTTTTGATCCCTACCGTTATTGAACAGACCGGTCAGGGGGAACGTGCTTACGATATTTACAGCAGACTGCTCAAAGAACGCATTATTATGCTTTGCTCCCCCATTGATGATGCCATCGCCGGACTGGTGATCTCTCAGCTTCTCTTTCTCGAAGCCGAAGATGCCGCAAAAGATATTTCTATGTATATCTGCAGCCCCGGGGGTTCTGTGACCGCAGGCCTTGCCATTTATGATACGATGCAGATGGTCGCTCCCGATGTCCGGACTTATTGCGTGGGTCAGTGTGCCTCTATGGGGGCTGTGCTCCTTGCTGCCGGCGCCGCCGGGAAACGTTATTCTCTGCCTAACAGCCGGATTATGATCCACCAGCCCTGGGGCGGTGCCGAAGGAACTGCCGCTGATATCAATATTCAGGCAAAAGAGATCCTCCGTCTGAAAGGGATCCTCAACGGAATTCTTGCTTCCCATTCCGGTCAGAGTGTCAAACGCATCGAAAAAGATACCGAACGGGATTTCTTTATGAGTCCTGAAGAGGCTTTGGAATACCATCTCATCGACAAAGTCGTCACCAGAAAGGGCGATAAGTAAGTTATGGCTAAAGAAAAACGTACTATCTGCGGCTTTTGCGGTAAAGAATTTGACCGCATCCCCCACGATTTCTTCCCCAGCGGATTTGAAGGATTGGGTATTTGCAGTTCCTGTCTCAAGGCCGGTCACGCCGCCTTGCAGAGTCAGTCCGCAAAGGGCGGGGACAATTCTGCGGCCAATGCAGTGGCAGCTTTGAAGATCCCTTCACCCGCCGAGATCAAAGCAGAGCTTGACCGCTACTGCGTCGGACAGGATGAAGCAAAGAAAACTCTGGCCGTCGCTGTGAGAAATCACTACAAAAGGCTTCAGACCCGCTATGCGGATCCCAATGCTGCCGCGGCTTTCGCTGAAGTTGAGATCGACAAAAGCAACGTGCTCCTTATCGGCCCCACAGGCAGCGGTAAAACACTCCTGGCAAGCACCCTTGCCAAGATGCTGGATGTGCCCTTTGCCATTGCCGATGCCACGACTCTGACTGAAGCCGGCTATGTGGGCGAAGATGTGGAAAATATATTGCTCCGGCTTTATCAGGCCGCTGACGGAGATATTGCCCGAACCCAGATCGGTATCATCTATGTGGATGAAATCGACAAGATCGCCCGCAAGGGGGAAAATATGTCCATAACCCGGGATGTTTCCGGTGAAGGCGTGCAGCAGGCTCTCTTGAAGATCCTTGAAGGCACCGTCGCCAATGTGCCCCCTCAGGGAGGACGCAAACACCCCAATCAGGAGTGTCTGCATATCGATACTTCCAATATCCTCTTTATCTGCGGCGGAGCTTTCTGCGGTCTTGCTGACATCGTCAAGCGGCGCTGCGGCAGACAGATCATCGGCTTTGATAATGAAAAAACGGCTGAAGAGGAAAGTATGAGCATCGAAGAGTTCCAGAAGAATCCCTTTGCCTTCTGTGAACCCGGCGATCTGGTCCGTTTCGGGCTGATCCCTGAAATTGTCGGCCGTTTGCCTGTTCTGACCAGCCTTGCCCCCCTGACCCGGGATGATCTGGTCAAGATCCTCTCTGAGCCCAAAAACGCTTTGACCAAACAGTATCAGCGTTTGATGGCTATGGATAATGTGGAGCTGAAATTTACTCCGGAAGCCCTTGAAATGATCGCCGAAAAAGCTGTGCAGCGGGGAACCGGTGCCCGGGGATTGCGGGCTTTGCTTGAGGAAATTATGCTTGACGTGATGTTTGATGCACCCGCCAAAGGCGGCGGTGTCTGCCGGGTGGATGGTGCTGCGGTGCGTAAAGGAAGTGCCGCCATCAAAAAACGCTGATTTTTTAAGTCGGCCGGGATTCGGGAACTCTTGAAACAGAACTTCCCGGGTCTGTCGGATCCCCGGCGATTCTCTGAATAATAAAATCTTGTTGAAAGGTACAGATGGCAGTTCTTGAAGACACCAGTACGATGATGATGAGCAATCCGGGACAGCATAACGGTGACGATACTGAGACCCTGGGAAAGGCTGCAGTTGCATTGACCGGCCGTTTTAACTGTTCTCTTGAATCACTCTCCCTGAAAAATCAGGATCGTTACGAGTTGATACGCAGTATCGGTTTCGGCGGGATGAAGTGTGTGCTTCTTGTTCACGATCACGATACCGGCCGTGAGATCGCTATGGCTCTTATGCCCGATTTCAAGGAACGGCCTCAGGCAGATCACGAACAGTTTATCCGGGAGGCCCGTATTACAGCCTACCTCAATCATCCCAATATCGTGGCTGTTCACGATATCGGGCTTGATTGCAACGGAGCTCCTTTTTACACGATGTCCTATCTGCGGGGGCTGCCTTTGACCACTGTGCTCAAGCGTATCCGGGAAAACCGGCCCTTTGAAAGCAGTTACTACACCCTTGACCGGCGGCTGCGTATTTTTCAGCGTGTCTGCAATGCGGTCAATTATGCTCATTCGCTCAATATCTGTCATCTGGATATCAAACCCGACAATATTATGATCGGTGAATTCGGGGAAGTCCGGCTTTTTGATTGGGGCTTGGCGTGTGAAACTGATACAAAGGGCAGAGCTTTGCAAGAAGGTTCCAAACTCAAGGGGTCTCCCGGTTATATGGCTCCCGAACAGATCTCTGTCAATCCGGAAGCACCGCCTGTCAGCAAGTCGAGCGATATTTTTGCTCTGGGAGCTCTCCTTTATGTGATGCTGGGATTTGTTTCGCCTTTTTCAGGAAAAAATAATGAAGAAGTCCTGCTGAAAACGATGACCGAAGACCCGCCCCGGCTTGCGTCGGTCGCACCCGGGCAGTGTCAGATTCCGGCTGAACTTGAGGCTGTCTGCCGTAAGGCGATGGCAAAAGATCCTGCTGAGCGTTACAGCTCCGTGTCTGAATTGCGGGCGGCAGTTCTGAGTTTTCAAAGCCGTTCATTTCAACATTCTATGGATCTCCGCCGCAGCAGGTATATGTGGTCGAATATTATTCTTTTCCTCTTTATCCTTGCCGCGTTGCTTTTTGCACTTTTGAAATATTTTTAATTGTTGAAGAGGCTCCTTGACTATGAAAAATTTTTTTCTCCTTTTGATGTTGAGCTTTTTATCTGTTCTGACCGGGGGCATTGGGCCTGAATGCTTTTCATCAGGCGGAGTGGCCGCAAACTTTCTGGATATTACAGGTAAGTGGCAAGCAGGGGAAAGCTGTGTCCATATCAATGAAAGTGCCGATGGACTGAAATTTACTTTTTATACCGGTGTCAAAAACGGAGATTACACCTTTAAGAGAGCTCCCAAAGATTCTCCTGCTGTTGTGGGACAGGAATCGGTGGAAATACAGATCTCCCCGGATCCTGCACAGAAAATTTATTATCATATCGGTATCAATCCCGCAGGAGATATTTACAGTGCAAGACAAAGAGACACTTCCTGGGAGCCTGCCGGACTCAAAGTGGATGTGAAAGATTGGAGTTGCATCGTCATTGAAATTCCTTTTGCCGATTTGGGACAGAAAAGACCCGCAAAGGGAACAGTGTGGAAAATCAATTTCTGCCACAGCCGTTCCAAAGGCTCTTTTCGTCAGCACTCCAGCTGGGGCGGCGGCAATGATTTTCACAATGTGTCGCAGTATGGCAATTTGCGTTTCGGTTCTTCCACAGCTCCCGTGGTCGTTATTGAAAAACAATCCGGTCTTACTCTTGCCGCCCGGGTGCTTAACGGGAAAAAATATCAGCTTGAAGTTGAGGAAGACGGCAAGTTGTGGAAGGGACGTTCTTCCCGGGAGGGAAAGTGGAGCTTTTTCGCCCCGGCTGCGGAACTTGCTCTGAAATCTCAGCACCGCCGGACGATCCGCTTGAAAAACAACCGGGGGCAGATCCTCTGGCAGCGGACGGCTCTGTGCGGGTTTGACAACCGTCCCTATTTGGAACTTGACCGTTATTACTATACACCAAATGAGAAAAAGATTTTCTGGCGGAGTGCTTTCAAAGGGAAAAAACGTTTTTTCCTTTCCGGGCCCGCTCCCTGCAAATGGGAGTCTGCTGAGGAGCAGGGATCAGTGGCACTGCCCGAAGTGCCGGGACGTTATCAGCTGACGGTGCAAAGCGGAAATTACCGGTTTACCCGGCTGCTTGAAGTGCTTGAAACAGCTCCTTTTATGCAAGATTGCAGCGGGAAATGGAGTGTTCAGGGGAAATTTCTTGTTTGCGGCAACAGAAAACGTTTTCTGCTGGGAGGCTCCCAGACAAAGGTGCTGAAACTTCACCACGGCCCCTGTTTCAATCTGGGGCATATCGGGGTCGGTAAGATCCCCGGAGCTCTGGAAATAGTGCAGCTCCCCGGCAAACGGCTCCGCCGTTCAGCTCAGGGAACGGGATATGTGTTTCAGAAAGATGAAAAAAACGTTTTGGAGTTTTACCGGGCTCAGGGAATGAAACTCAATGGCCAGGCCTTACAGATCAGCCGGATCTCTTACGAAGCCCAGATGAAAAGCTGGTTTGAAAGGGATAAGAAATTTTTGGAAACGGATTCAGCCGCTCTCTACAAAAAAATCTATCAGGAATTGAAAAAAGCCGCTCCCGGACAGCTCTTTTCACTTCAGATCGACCGGCAGAATGTGGCATCACGTTTTGCTCCCGCTTGTGATGTTTTTGAAGTCGCTGTGAAGGGCAGTTATTACGCAGACCCTATGCCGGAAATCGCCCGGGAAATCAGAAATATCCGTAAAACAGTTCCGGACAAGGTGCTTTTGCACTGGTTCGGCGTGACTGTACCCAATAATTACAGCCGCAGTGCCGAGGAGTTGAGGGCGGAACTTTATCTGGCTTTCATCAACGGCAGTGCCGGAGCTCTGCTGCATCTGGGACACGGATTTCTTCCTGCGGAACGTTCCCGGCTCTGGTCGGTCATTTCTTCAACCGGAGCAGAACTTGATGAGCTGATGGAGGAGTTTCATTCTCACGCAGCTGTTCAGGTGAAAGAACCTGAGGGATTCCAGCTGGCTCTGCGGGATTGCGGCAGATATTATCTGCTGGTGGCTGTCAACTGCCGTAACACTGCCAACCGTTTGAAACTGACTCTGCCCGGTAAAAAGTTTTTCAGTACTGCCTTTACCGGACTTGAAGCAAAAGTATTCCGAATCAGAAAATGAGAAAAGTCAATACCGTCATTGCAGGGGGGAGCATCGTTGTTCTGCTTTTTCTTATGCTGCTCCAGCAGCAGCTTATGCCCTCCGGGAAAAAAAATCCCGCCCGTCGGATCCCGCCTTTTTATTCTCCTGCTATGCTTGCTTTCACTGAAAACGCTCTTATGCACGGAGAAAAAAGGGCTGGGGTGGTAGCTATGGCCGCCGCAACAAACATAAAAGCCGGACGCCTCTATGAAGCTGAAAAATGGTGCCGTTTGGGAGTCCTGGAATACAGACATCCTTCCATTATGGTTTTTTACGGAGATTTTCTGACCGGACAAAAACGTTTTAAAGAAGCCGTAAGATGGTATTCTCTGGCTCTGCATCACGCCCGGAAAGATCAGAAAAAAGAGTTTCTCCGTCTTGTCGAAACAAAGCTCAAACGACTTAAAGCCGGAAAAGGAGCCTTATGAAAATAGTTTTCAAACGGACAAACTTCGGTGCGGCTCTGCTGGGATCACTTCTCTGCACAGTGATATTGTTTCTTGTCACCCTTTATCACGACGGCGGACAGCTTCACGGAGAAAGTGCCCTTTTCTTTATCAACTATCTGGACGGAAGGCCCTTGCTCAAGCAGATCTTTGATCCGCTCCACAATGACTGGGGCTGTTATCAGGCACGGGAATTGAGTTATTTTTTTGATGCACTGGATGCCCGTTTCATAGCTTTTCTGCTGAAAAACAGGATCATCTGGTTTCACTCATTCTGTTCGCTGCTGTTCTGCGGGGCAATGATTTTCATACAGCAGTATTTCTCCCGCAGATTCTTTCCCCGTATTCCGGGGATGCTTATAACTCTTGTCTCTCTCTTTTTTGTTCTTGCGGCTCCTGTTTCCGGGCTTGACTATTTCCGATGTGCCAAATATCTGACAGCCCTGGGACTATGGGGGGCTTTCTTTTCAGGATACGGAGCTTTCCGCTGGAAAAGTCCAAAAGGGAAAGTATGTTTTATTCTCAGTTTGCTGCTGATGACACTGAGCGACCGTCAGGGATTTTTCTTTACGGCGGCGATTTGCGGAACTTCGGCTCTTCTTCTCTTCTGTTTGAGTTGGATGAAAACTGAAGTGCTTGCAAGGCGTATGCGTTTTCTTCTTTTTTCTTCCTTTGGAGTTGTCTGCTTCGGAATACTCAACAATCTGTACATCACGCCGCAAATCATCCGCCATCTGAACAATTATACTCCTGATTTCTCCTACCAGCGTGACATTTCAGTTGCACCTCTTCATCTGAAGGAGGGCTTTCTCTTTCTGACAGGAAACATAGGGAGCTGGTTCAACAACTTCACCGGAGACTACCGCACTGCCACTCTGACAGGCATACTTCTGACAGGTGGGATCGTTCTGGAACTTTACCGCAGATACAGACGCTCGGAACGCAGCGGCATACTTCTCGCCGTCAGCTGGGGGACGCTGCTTCTGGCTATGCTGGTCTGTTCTGTGATTATGGTCGCCCGTCTTTCGATCATTATGGAAGCTGACTTTTTTTACGGGATCTACACTGTGACTTTTATGGTAGTGGTGCTTTGGCTGCTGACTCTGACAGCTGAGGGAGGAGGGAAAAAATTCTGCCGAATTCTGTTGATTTTTTTCACAGTGGCCTTACTTCTGCGGCTGGGTGGGGAGCTTGCCACAGACAAATTTCTCCCTGAAATAAACATTAAAAACGGCTGGAAAACCCGACAGCACATTCTCAAAGAAAGTTTGAGGGACCCGGGATTTGATGAAACAAAGCACTGTCTGCCCCACAGGATGGAGCTCTTTTTGGAGTTTTACAGAAAAAAAGTCTTGACAAAACAGTAAATTGGTGTTATATTAGGTAATCAACACGCTCCGCTGCGTCTTGTTGAAGTCCGTCAGCAAGGCAAAGGGAAGTGCAAGTCAAAAAAATGGAGAACATAAAAATGGACAAGAAAGAAATCATCGCCAAGTTCGCCCGTACCGCCGGCGACACCGGATCCCCCGAAGTGCAGATCGCTCTGCTGAGTGCCCGCATCCTTGCTCTGACTGAGCACCTCAAAGCCAACAAAAAGGACCACAGCACCCGCCGCGGTCTGCTGGCTATGGTTGCCCGCCGCAAAAAACTTCTTGCTTATCTTGCCAGCGAGAACTATGCCAAGTACATTGAGATCACCGACACTCTGAAGATCCGTCGTGCCAAGTGATTTTTCTCAGGTACTTATTTTTCAAGAAAGCTCGCTCCGGCGGGCTTTTTTTGTTTCAATTCCTTTTTTCTGCGAGGTTATGTTATGAAGGTTTATAAAGTCGGTCTTATCGGTTACGGATTCATCGGCAAAGTTCATACCTACGGACATTTGAACATCCCTATGTTTTATGATCAGGGGGAGTTCAAAACCGAAATCACGATGGTGTGCACCTCCCGGGCCGAAAGTGCCGCCAAAGCGGCTGCCGCTCTGGGAGCAAAAGGAGTTACCGACTTCCGGGAAATTACTGAAAATCCGGATATCGACATTGTGGATATCTGTTCCCCCAATGATGCCCACCTTGAAACTCTCAAGTCCGCAATGAAAAACAACAAACATATTTATTGCGACAAACCTCTGGTGGCCACTGCTGCCGAAGCCGCCGAAATCGAAGCCTTGCTTCCTGAATACAAAGGTGTCGCCCAGATGACGCTGCAAAACCGCTTCTTCCCTGCTACGCTCCGGGCAAAGCAGCTGATCGACGAAGGCCGCATCGGCGAGATCCTCGAATTTGACGGAGCTTATCTGCACAGCGGCAGTTCCGATCCCAAGGCCCCCCTCAAATGGAAACTTGAAGCGGGAACCGTTGCCGATCTGGGCAGTCATATCCTTGATTTGATGAATTACCTGCTGGGTGATTTCAAACAGGTGTGTGCCACGACCCATATCGCTTACCCCACCCGGCCTTCCGCTTCCGATCCTGCCGTTCAGCTTGAAGTCAAAGCTGAGGACAATATGAACTGTATCGTCACTCTGCCCAATGGAGCTTCCGGTATTATCCGTGCTTCCAAGATCGCAACGGGGGCCGAAGATGAAATGGGATTCACCATTCACGGTTCCAAAGGAAGCATCAAATGGGAACCGATGAATCTGGATAAACTCTTTTTCTATGACCGCACAGCTCAAGGTGCTCCCATCGGCGGTGTCAGGGGTTGGACCGCTATCGACTGCGGACAGCGTTACGACAAACCCGCAGGTTTCCCCACCCCCAAGGCTGCCATCGGCTGGCTCAGGGGACATATGCACTGTCTCTACAACTTCCTTTCCTGTGTCCATAACGGTGTGAAAGCTGATCCCGGACTGGAACAGGGAATCAAGATCCAGCGCTATCTCGAAGTGGTCAAAGAATCTGCCGCTAAGGGCGAATGGAAAAATTTTTAAGCTGAATTGAACCGTAACTGGCGCAGGCACGCAAAAGAGAAAAAATTTTTGCGGTGCCTGCGTTGTTTTGAAGAAAATTTGAAAAATGCTCTCCTGGCAGAAAAAACTGACACTCATCTGGATCTCCCAGCTTCTTGCGATGGGGGGATATTCTATGGCAATGCCTTTTATCCCTCTCTTTATCAAGAGCCGCCTGGGGATCATTGACGAAGGCAGCTGCGGTGTCGGTGTGGCTCTGTTCAACTTCCTCGGAATGGGAATGCTTGCCATCGCAGCTCCTGTTTGGGGCAATCTTGCCGACCGGTTCGGCCGGAAACTTATGCTGCTGCGGGCGGCATTTATTTCAGCACTGCTTTTCCCGCTGATGATGTTTTCAACATCGCTCTGGATGCTGATCGGCATACGGGTGCTGGCAAGTTTCTTTTCGGGGACAGTGAATGCTGCTCAGACCCTTGTGGCAAGTGTGACCCCCGAAGATCGGCAGGGATTTGCTCTGGGAGCTGTCAGTACAGCCGCCTGGACAGGGCATATGACCGGATATTTTCTCGGCGGTATGGTGGTGGATAAATATGGCTTTGATGCCGGATTCATCGTCTGCGGGATCTGTTTCTTTTTGTCCGGGGTTCTGGTTCTGCCTGTAAAAGAGAATTTTACTCCCCGGGTGCCGGTTCCTGTCAGAGAAAACAAAAAGCACTTTTGGGAACTTATGGCAGGATACGGAACTGCCTTGAGGCTCCTTATATGGATGATTATGTTTACAGGCTTTATGCGCAGCTTTGAAACTCCCTATCTTGCACTGCTTGTGGAAAGTGTCAGTGCTCCCGGCTGTGCCGGAGCCAATACCGGATTTGTCAGTGCCGCCGCCGCTCTGGGAGGAGTCATTGCCGGAGTTACCATAGGACATCTTGCCGACCGTGTCCCCGCCAAATGGCTGCTGCCGCCTCTTTTGCTGACCGCAGGGGGGATGATCGTGCTGCAGTGTTGGAGCACTCACTTTATCTGGATTATGATTTTCAGATTCCTCGGTTTTATGGCAAGCGGCGGCATTGATCCTGTGATCCAGCGTCTTATCAGTGCCAGAGCCGGACAGGAACGGCGGGGACAGGTTTTCGGAGTGATGCAGGGATTCAGTGTGGGCGGCGTGATGTTCAGT
>JAZUPO010000250.1:0-3378 GCA_045605205.1 Victivallaceae bacterium | reverse complement strand
TTCACCTTGATAGAACTTCTGGTCGTTATTGCTATTATCGCCATATTGGCAGCGATGCTGCTGCCAGCCTTGCAGCAGGCCCGGGAACGGGCTCAAAGCACCGGCTGTCAAAACAATATGCGGCAGCTGGGGTTCGCCAGTACCGAATATGCCAACGACCACAAAGGGTGGCTGATGCGGGCTCCCAGTTTTTCCAACTATCACTTTTCCATACCCCACGCTGTTACTCTTGCCCAGCGGCAGAAGTACGGCAGTGTGGTGCCTTACATTACTTCAAAGTGGCTGGAAAAATACAACACCTTTGAAATCACCCGCTGTCCCAAAGGGGGCAGATATCTGCCCCACGTCAAGGCCGGAAATCCTGATTTTACCTACATTTACAACAACTTTATGGCCGGCAGTGCCTCCCGGGAACCTATTACCAGCAGCCGTAAAGCCTCAAGAACTTTTATGATGGGTGAAGCCGGGTATGATTTTTTCAACAAGATCCCTGAATCTATGGATTCAACGAGTAACGCCGGTTACGGAGCTTCACTTTGGCATAAGACAGGTTTCTGTTTCCGTCATCCGGGCCGGACGACCAATATCGTCTTTATTGACTTGCACGTGGCTGCGGACAAATATGTTCCGGGAAAGAATGTGGGCTGTACCTATATCCCCGGACTCCGTTCCTGCGGTCCCAACTGCAATATCATCAAAGAGACCAAGTCATACGATACCGGAGACTTCTTTATCGACCACGGAAAATTCTGCAACAAATAACCTATAAAAGAAGGAGAAAAAATGAAAAAAAGTTTACTGGTACTTTTTCTGTGCTGCACCGGGATGCTCCTCAACGGAGCTGCCGTAAAAGTCGATCCTGCCAAAGCGGTGATCGTTGTTGACCCCAAAGGGGACAGTGTGGTACGCTTTGCCGCAATGGAACTGCAGCAATATTTGAAACTTGTTACAAAGAAAACGATTCCTTTTGCCGCCAAACGGGTGGCAGGAAAATATGCTTTCGTCTTTGAGAAACCCGCCAATGTCAAACTCAAGCCCGAAGAAGCGGTCTGGGAAGTTGCTCCGCAGGAAACCCGTTTGTACGGAGATTCTGCCGCAGCAGGCTTCAAACTCTACCCCCAGCGGGTGCTGCGTACCAAACGGACAGGGGATTTGACCGCTGTTTATATGTTCCTTGAAGATCAGCTGGGATTCCGTTTTCTCGCCCCCGGCCCTCTGGGAGTGGCACATCCTGAAAGTGCTTTTCTCAACTTGAAAACCGGTAAAAACTCCTGGGAACCCGGCAGACTCACTCAGCGTTCCTTGCGCTGGGACTACGGCAGGTTCCGCACTCACAGCCAGCAGAAAAGTCAGGAAATGCCCAAATTCTATCAGCAGAAAGTCAAAACCGACTACGCCGTCCGTGATATCGACACCTACCGCTGGCTGAAGCAGATGCGTATGGGCAGCAGTGTGTCATTCAACTACGGCCACGCCTTCACCCGCTGGTGGAAACAATACGGCAAGACCAATCCTGAATTTTTCGCTCTGCACAAGGGAAAACGGGCCCCCTGGGGCGATCCCGCCAATATCAAGATGTGTGTTTCAAGCAAGGCCCTTGTGAAGCAGATCGTCGAAAACTGGAAAAATGCCAAAGTCCGCCGTCCCTTTATCAATGTCTGCGAAAATGACTGGGGCCGTTACTGCGAATGTAAAGATTGCCGTGCCCTGGATGCTCCGGCTGCTCCCGGAGCCAAATGGGACGATCATCTGACCGACCGCTATATCCACTTTGCCAATGAAGTGCTCCGCCTTGCCCGTAAGACCGATCCCAATGTGGTGGTCACCTTTTACGCCTACGCCTGTTACCGTTTCCCCCCGAAAAAGACCCGGGTGGAACCCGGGATCGTCATCGGCTTTGTCCCCAGTATGATGAATTACAAAGAGGTGGACAAGCACTATAAGGAATGGCGTAAAATGGGAGCAAGGATGATGTTCCAGCGTCCCAATGATATGCACATCAATACGGGGCTGCCTATGGGGATCGAGGAGATCCTTTTCAAACACTTCCAGGTGGGAGTCAAAAACGGCATCATCGGTACGGATTACGATTCTCTCCACCGTTTCTGGGAAACAACGGGTATTGCGGATTACATTCTTGCCCGGGGACATATCGATCCTTCAAAGAGTTTCCAGTACTGGTTCGATGAATACTGCTCTGCTTTCGGAGCTGCTGCTCCTGAAGTGAGTGCCTTTTTTACTTACTGGCGTAAAGAAGTTTTTGACAAACGCCTTTATCCCAACCGTAAAAAGATCGCCGAAAAGGGCCGTTACGGCAATTTCCGCAGAGGTTTGATGTGGGATCTTGCCAAATATTACTACCCCAAAGATTTTGATGTGACCGATGCAATGCTCAAAAAAGGTTTGGCAAGAAAAAATCTTACCGCCAATCAGCGTGGCCGCCTGGAACGGCTTTTGAAAGCCAATGAACACAGCCGTCTCACCTTGCGTGCAGTGAGCCTTTCAGGCGATGCCCAGCTGGCCGCTTCCAGGAAGCTCCACGCATTCCGTATGGAAAACTGGGATAAACTCAATATGAGCTGGTTCAATCTCTTTCAGATCGAAAGTGAATTCGGCGATGTCGCCGGTATCCGTCAGGCGGAAAAGCTCGCCGGTTACACTTCCGGCAGGATTCTGCCTCTTTACTGGTTTTTTACCCCCGATCCCGCCAAAGTGGGAGACAAAGAAAAGTGGCAGAACACTTCTTTGCACGAAATGGTTTACGTCTGGGATAAAATTTCTGTCAACACCGGCTGGGAAAATCAGAAAGGCATCCATCCCAAGATGCAGAAATTCCTTGCCAAATATGACGGTATCGGCTATTACGGCATCGGGGTCAAGATCCCCCAAAGCTGGAAGGGCAAAAAAATCAGTCTGCTTTTCGGCTCTGTGGATGAATCCGCCTGGGTCTATGTCAACGGTAAACTGTGCGGAACCCACATTTATACTCTGCCTGACGACTGGCAGACGCCTTTTGCCATTTCCATTGAGCAGGCTGTTGATTGGAGCAAGCCGGAGCAGACCATTATTGTCAAAGTTGAAGACAACGGCGGTCAGGGGGGGATCTGGCGTCCCGTTATGCTTGTTGTAAAATAACTTTGCTGTAAGGGGCTGTTGCAAAACTATTTTTTTGCCCCGAGCTATTTCTCACCCCCATTGAGGCACAAGAAGTCGGATCGTAGCCATGTCGTTCTGTGAGCCAAGGAGTTGTCACCTTAACTTGTCTTCCTAAGACCGCTTGGCCTCCGACTTCTTGTTGTAAAATAACTTTGCTGTAAGGGGCTGTTGCAAAACTATTTTTTTGCCCCGAGCTATTTCTCACCCCCATTGAGGCACAAG
>JAZUPO010000249.1:0-34416 GCA_045605205.1 Victivallaceae bacterium | reverse complement strand
GTACCCTTATGGGTACCGAGGGTTCAAATCCCTCTCTCTCCGCCATTTTTTTTGCCCAAAAAAATGGCGGAACGAAGACGTAAGTCTTCTCTTCACTGTGCGAAGCACAACTTCACTCAAAAGGCACAGCCTTTTCTTCACATCTTCACCGAACTCCAGAGAAGACTTACTTGTGAAGACGTTCGCTCTGCTCACTTGTGAAGTCGCTCATTTCATTCGCTTGTGAAGTTTTCTCGCTGCGCGAGTAAGGATGGTGTAGTTTTTTAATTGCGCTTCGCTTAAACGGCGGCAAGCCGCCTTGATTTTTACTTTTGCTATGATACATTAAACTCCGGAAGGAGATCATCTTATGGCTGAAAGCAAATTGCGTACACTTTCCATTGACTTTGCTGTGCAGATTCTCAATCTGGTGAAATTCTTGAAAAGCCAGCACGAAACGATCGTTTCCAATCAAATCGGCAGAGCCGGAACCAGTATTGGGGCGAATATCCACGAAGCGCAATATGCCCACGGAAAACCGGATTTCATCGCAAAACTGCAAATCGCCCTCAAAGAAGCCAACGAAACAAGTTACTGGCTGGAACTTCTCTTAAAAACAAATTATATTGATGAAGCAAGATATCAGGAGTTAAACAATAATTGTTCTCAAATCCGGGTGATGCTGATAAAATCTATCAATATGGCAAAAGGGGAGGAAAAATGAAAAAACTTTTGTTGGTAATTTTGTCGGCGATGTTCGTTTCTTCTGCCTTTTCCGGGGAGTTTGACGGCAAAGGTGTGATTTCCGGATGGAAATTTGCCCCGGTGCAAGTCGGAGTCGGTATTTTCAATTCAACGAATTTGTTTGATGCAGATTCAGTGTCACTGTTTTCGTTCGGATTTGCGAGAGTACAACAACATTCTTCCATTATTTCACTTGGCGGTCTGACAAGATTGGAAAATAATTACGCTATTCAAATGTCAGCAGCATCTTTGGCTGTCCGTAATTATGGTTTGATGATCGGGATGTATCTAAATGCGACCAACAGCGGCGACAATTGTGGCGTGAAAATCGGCTTGTTCAATGTTTCCGGAAAATTTAAACTTTTACAGTTCTTGGGCATCAATTGCTTTGATCTTCTGCATATCGGCATTGCCAATTTCAACGCACCATTACAAATCGGGATTTTCAATGCGTGTGACGGAGGATATGATGACAGGGGCATCAACTGGCAATTGGGTATTTTAAATGTCGCCGCAGATTACGACAGCAGCTTTACATTTCAGATTGGTCTGCTCAATTACAATCCCAAATCTTACATCCCGTGGCTGCCGTTGATCAATTGGGATATGGGAAAAAGGAGTGAATCTGAATTTTTCTGAACCAAAGTGAAGTGATTTTCAGATTTTCATTTCACAGCGAAATTCTGAAGTTTTAAGCTCAAAACGCAGTTTAGAATGGCGGGTGGTGATAAAAATTTCCAGCCGCCATTTTTTTGCCCCATTTTAATCTACCTGAAAAAATCATCCTTGCTATTATTTTGTAAAACTCTTTTGTTCAAAGGATTTTACAACATTTCTGCCAGTGTGTAAGAAACACACTCAGGACTGTATCTTGGCAAGCAAGACCGGTGCAAAGCGGTAAAAAAATGGGGCTGCGGCTCACCTTTTCGAGGTTTTGCAACAGCCCCCCCGTCTTTGAAAAAGACGGCGGAAAAAGAGTTGACGGAATGAAATTGCCAATTGTTATATAACAGGGAGTTATTTGGCAGGAAGATGGGTGGTATGGTATTCTGAGATCATTGCCATAATCTCCTGCCTTGAAAGACGGGTCGCTTCAAAGGCGATGATCTTTTCACGGATGGTGATCACATCCTTTTCAAGAGTCTTGATCGAATTACAGGTTTCTGCAAGAAAATATCCGATGATACCAAGCACGGCTGTGAGAACCAATGTTGCCGCCATATCTGAACTTATCCGACACATTCCCGGCCTCCTTTGTAAAAACTGTATCCGAAAGACTGACAGTAATTGCCGAAACGCCTCGCCTGATCCATAACCACATAACGCAGAATATTATACCAGCCGTATTCCGCCCGGGCGGCAATGCAGCCGTTTTTTCTGAAACGGTCATTGCTGGCAGTAAAGTGTTCTTTGGAACACTCTGACAAACTCCATTCCGCATCGTGGATAAACGCCACAGGTTCAAGAGTGGGATGCAAGGTTGAAACAAGGCCCCTTGCCCAATCCGGAAAAGCTCCCGGCCCGATGCCATTACAGATCTTCTGCAGTTCTGCATCGCTGTACTTTTCAAGGATCTCCCGGCCTTCCAGTTTGAGTTCATCACATTTCTGCCGCAATGCGGTGATTTCTTCGAGGGTGTACATCAGCAAGTTCCTCCCGCTTTTGTCAGATCAACGATCGCTCCTTCAGGGGCAAAATACATCTTATTACCTTCAACACAAATCATTTTTCCGGGGATAGGTACAGGGTATTCCTCCCACGTAATTTCAACAATGTCACTGCTGCTTGCCATCAGATTGACCACCTTGCCGCCTTTTTGACCCCAAACACCGTTAAATCTCCCGGGAGTTCCCACACCGTTTACGGCTACGGGAGCCACGCACTGCCAGTCGGTATCTTCACCAACTTGTGTAATGGTCAAGCCGGTCAGATTGAAATTCACGGTCTCGTATTCTGTACTGATTATCTCGCCTTTGGGGGCAATTTTCCAGAGACGTCCCTGTTCATCAATATGCAGGGCTACCGCGTACTCCTTAAGAGTGTATTTGTAGATATCTTTCCCCGTTTCTTCATCGTAGCCCTCATAGCTTGCATCCCCGCGCATTGAGCAATATCCCAGCCAATCGTATTTACGTAAACCGGGATCGTTGGCCTTGTTCCAGGGATATCGTTTAGTCTTTCTGTCAGTCTCATCGTAATATGTTCCGGCTTGTCTGTACCATAAGCCGTCTGTACGAAACGCCAGTTCGTAAGTTTTTGTAGAGTCACCACCGTAATCATCAACATCCTGCGGGTAGTAATTCACAAAAGGATTGCCGTTTGCAGGTGTTTCTATCTCTGCGTAAGCCGCACCATCTCCATACTCAAAAGATTCTTTATCGAGCGAGCCTCTTGCCAGACTGCCGTCAGCAGTGATCACCCAAAAGTCCAGATAATCCTGAGGGCAGTTCAATATTTTACTTGCGTTGACATACACGATCGGGTCAGTATCTTTTTCCCGTAGGTACTCCACTCTGCGAACTTTGGTTGATTCATCGCCCCCATACAGCTCACCGCTGCCGGTACAGCACACAATTCCCCACCCGGGCCATACAGCTTGAGTTATCCCGCTGAGAGACGGTAAAAGAGGGGTAATTCCGCCATAATAATCTACATTGTAAAGTTTTCCATCTCCTATGGCCTTATATTCAGAAGAACCTCTTGAGAAGACATAAGTCCAGTTGATTGTTTCATCGTATTTGACCGGTGGATTTGGGTTGAAATTTATCAAATTACCATCCAAAATTCCGAAGTGAGCATTGCCGTCCCCCCTTGACGGAACATTGTATGTATTACACGGAGGTCTGTTTGTGCTGATTTTCCACTCCCAATATTCCCACATCGGAGAAACAGCACCGCCTGAAGCTGTCCCTGTGATTTTTTCGCCCTTGACGTAGGCGGTTTTTCCTTTGGCGATATCAGAAGCGGTGGCATCAGCATCAGCGGTAAAATTTCCCTCAACGTCAAAAATGGAAACCCCAGCTTTGATATTTTCAGGGGTCAAAGCTCCGTCACCTCTTATGACCTGTGCCCCTGTCAGATAGATGTCTGCCGGAATGGTGATGGCAGCGGTGCCGGGGGTAAAGGTTTCAGCTTCTTTGGCAGTGCCGATGGTGATGATCTTTTCTGCATTGTTGTACCCAACCGGGACGGTAACAACATTGCTGTCCACTGTTATTGTCGGCATATCAGGTTTGGGTGGCATAGTCCCTGTCACTTTTTCGCCTCTGACGTAAGCGGTCTTGCCTTCGGCAATGTCGGAGGCTGAAGCATCGGCATCTAATGTAAATGTTCCGGTATATGCTCCTATTGCACACCCCCATCTTATGTTGTCGCTTGAAAGGTCAGGATATCCGTTGAATATAATCTCGCCTTGCAGGTATATACCTGCTGGAATAATTGTACTGGTTTGACCGACATCATAAGTACCGCCTGAAACTGTCTGTATACTACCTGTGACCTTTTTCCCGTTCACATAGGCGGTTTTTCCCTTAAGAATATCCCCTGCAGCAGCAGTGGCATCATCAGTTGTGATGTATTCGTCAGGAATAGCATTGACTGTGACAGTGCCGTAATAAGCGTTTTCGCCCAGCTCTGAAGAAGTGAAGTTCTGCTGAGACTTTGAGGGAGTGACAGTCAGTGTCCGTTCATCAACGTCAACGCCGTTGACCACAAGCCCATTGACGGCTTCAGTCATTTCATCAATGGTGAGAAAGTCGGTCAGTTCCGCTTTTTCCCGGACAGCATCCGCAAGGGCGGTCATTTTTTCTTTAAGGCTCATAATTACCATTCTCCATTGATGATTGCTTCGTCTACATAACTTTTGATGGTGGAAATATCATCTTCTGTCCAGTAATCAACACCCCGCTCAGGAGTATCCCCGTCTTTCCCGGGCGGGCCCTGAAATCCCACAGGCTCAGACCAGTCGCCGGAAGTGTCGGAGTTTTTGATGTAAACCATTCCAGTGTCAGTGGCAAGAAAGGAAAATCCTTTAGGTTCAGCATCGTACTGAGCAAGTTCAGCGGCTGTTCCTGTGGCGTCGATTTTCATAGGATCGCCTTTGGGGCCTGTTTCTCCCCGGGGGCCGGTTTCTCCCTGGATCCCCTGGGGGCCTTGGGGACCGGTTTCACCTGAGACCGGCACACCGGTATCTGTTCCGGCGACGATCCAGGTTCCTTGGGAACCGATCCGGGGAGTGTTGGCTTTTGTCTCTTCGACAATGAGAGATTTGACAGCTCCGGCGGTCAGGTACACTGAAGGAAGTTCCTGAGGAAACTCACTGTTTGAAAGAGCCACCCGGTTACGGACCGCTATTTCAAATTGAGCCACAAGTGCGGGCAGTTCCTGTCCCGGATAAAACCCCAGCAGTTCTCCGTGCAAAGTGATTTTTTCGGCATTTCCCATCAATAGGGCAAGGGGCTGGGTATTGGTGTTGTTCAGTGGGATCGTCACTTTGTCTCCGGCTCCTGTAATGCCTTCCACGACAGCCAGCATAACGGGCGTAGCGGGATCCCAGTCGTTTCCGGCGTAGAACTCCCAGGCGGCGAATTTTTCAAGTTCTTCCCAGGGATGTCCTTCCTGATCCCGGAGGTGCAGTTCCAGAGTGGACTCCATTCCTCTGGTGATCTCAGGGAGCTTGGAACGCATAGCGTTGCCTGCGGCATCGGTTCTTTCTCCTTTGATGCCCTGGAGCTGTAAATAGACGGACAAATTTTGCATAGTTGTGTTTTCCTGTATGTTTATTGTTGTGAAGAAGTGTCAAAGTAGCGTTTGAAATCCGGATGTGTACTCAAATCAATTGCTCCGTAAATACGCAACGTTGACCATCCAATGCTTGAAACAGCCGGAGTGGTATATTCATAGCTTTTCTGCCAGAATGATCCATCAATGGGTACCCGGTATCCCGGAGATTGATTTTTTGCGTAAACCCCTATCTTGCAAAGGGCTTGTTCTTTTCTGAAATACTCCGGGATCCGGACTTTCCATCTTTTGTGACTGGACCAGTAGCACGTTAATTTGGCACATCCGGTATTGCCGAACCATTCGTGCCATCCCCCGTCATTTCCAAGATAAGAGACTTCAAGGGGGATAATGCTGAAGCGGAATTTTTGAATAAGTTTGTAAAGCTGCTTTTGAAACTGAAGATCAAAAATGAACCCCCTGGTATATGTGTTGTGCGGCCCGTGGGTAAAAGATTCTTCTCCAAGAACATCGTCCCTGGTCCGTTCAAGAACTTCTGCATCCCATAAGGGGTGCGGATCTTCCCATTTTTCATATGCAAAAGGTGCTCCAAGGGGGGCCCTGTCATAAGAGAAACGCTCCTTTGTGGAATAGTATTCCCAATCGAGATACTCCCGGGACTTTGCCAAGCCGTTAAATGAAAAACTTTCTTCCGTGTCAGAAGGACGATATTCCGGAGTGACCGCCTTGCGGCAGGATGTTTTAAGGTTCAGAAAAAATCTGTATGCTGTATTGAGAAATGTTGCCGGATTGACACCGCAGAAATTTCCGTCACGCATACCCATAGCATACCAGGCAGACTCATTACTCATAGTCGACATAATACCTTTCTCTGAAGTTGACAGGACCATACTGGAGCTGAACAAGATTTTTAGGACTTGAGGGTGCTAAACCCGTTGCTCCGTTATATGATGCGAGGGGCCAGACCATCCGTTTCCCGGGCCTGTAAAGATCACGGCCGTTGCGGTAATGGGAAATCTCGATCCCCAGTTCCCACGGTATGTGATTGGAGTCAGTCCGGGTGGCGGTAAGACAGATCGTTCTTCTGGCATATCCATAGGCATCTATTTTAACGATCGTATCTTCGAGTCGGAGTGTTTCACTTTCCTTATCATCACCGCCAAGAGTTACCGGCAGATCGGTTATCCCGCCTTTGACAGTCAAAGTGTTTTCCATATCGCCATTCTCTCTTACCGAGAACATCCCATCGTATGAAAGGCTCGGGGAATTGAGCAGGGCAATGGCGGCGGTTCTGTTCTTTTGATACCATAATATCCTTGCCCGTCCCCGATTGCTTACTTCGTAAATACCGTCACTTCTCGGCTTAACAAAGTTCTGATAAGCAAGGATCTTTGTGCCGTCTGCGGGATCAGGGATAACATAATCCCCGATAATATGTCTGAGGCAGACAACTCCTGAAAGCTGGACCATTCCGGCTCCGCCGGGAGGAATCGTCTCAAGAGCGACGCCCCAGAAGCTCTCCTCGTCTTCCAGAGGTTTTCCGCAGATATAGGTTTCTGACAGATCGATCGGGTTTTGGGTCGTTGGCTGTTCGGTTTCTATCTGGACCGCCTTGTTGAAATTGATGATCTTGTCTGAAATATTGAGCACATTGGCACAACACAGATTGCCCGCAGCTCCAACTGGCAGGGAGGGGGTCATAAAACTTTCCTGCCGCAGCAGCTCGTTGACTGCATTGTATCGTGCCGCAGGCTCGGGCTGCCACGGATCCCCGGGAAGCACATCGCTGAAGGTGTCGTAGGTCGGTGTAAGGGTATACATAATATTTTCTTTCGTCTCCTTTCCGGAAATAAAAAGGTTTGTCAGGATAATTTGCCGGAACAAACATTGTCCGAAAGGGGAATTGCCCCTCAAAAGGAGAAGCAAAAGCGGAGTGTGAATTTTAATATCTTCTTAAATACAAGATATTTACATCGTAAAAAACTTTGAAAAAATGATTGATTTTCATCTTCCGTCAATATAAATTGTTCAGTGTCATCACCCCAAAGTTCAACAGAAAGGAGAAATCGCGGCTATGAACAACGGTAAAAATTATCTTTCATCTGCCACACTGACTTTGATGATCGTAGGATCGGTCATCAGTTTACGCGGATTGCCTATGATGGCCAAAGAGGGGCTGAGTATGCTTTTTTATATTCTCTTTGCTGTTTTGCTGTTTCTGATCCCGGCTTCTCTTGTTTCTGCGGAGCTCGGCAGTGCTTTCAGCAACCGGAACGGCGGAGTCTACACCTGGGTCAAGGAGGCTTTCGGGTCAGGATGGGGATTCACCGCCATCTGGCTGCAGTGGATCCAGAATGTGATCTGGTATCCCACGGTCCTGGGATTTGCTGCCGGGTCTCTTGCCTATCTGCCGGGACATCCGGAACTGGCAAACAGCGGCACTTACTGCGGTCTGGTAGTCATCATCACCTTTTGGATAGCCACACTCTTTGCCCTGCACGGCACAAAAGCCGTGGGAGCAGTGACAAGATACGGCGTTATGCTGGGAACGATCATTCCGGGAGCATTTATTATCCTGCTGGGACTTATCTGGTTTTTCAAAGGTATGCCCCTTGCCTTTCTTGCACCTGAAGTTGGATCTTTGACGGTCCACGCTCATCCCTCATTTTTCCCCCACATCACAGGCCTTGGAAGTGTGGCATTTCTGGCGGGGATCATATTGCTTTTTGCGGGAGTCGAAGTCCAGGCTGTCCACGTTACCGAAATGAAAAATCCTTCCCGGCAGTTTCCCAGGGCGATGCTTCTTGCTTCATTGATCATTCTTATTCTGTTTCTGTTGGGCTCTCTTGCTGTGGCGGCGGTGATCCCTGCCAAAGAGATCAGTCTGACGGCGGGGCTTATGGAAGCGTTCCGGCAGATACTGGGAAAATTCGGTCTCGGATTTCTGGTGCCTCTTTTGGGAGCTCTCACTGCTTTCGGAGCCATCGGCGGCGTTATGTCCTGGATCACCGGTCCCAGCAAGGGACTCAGAAGTACTGCCGCTGAAGGGGAGATCCCGCCTGCTTTGAGTGCGGTCAACAAATATAATTCTCCTTATGTGATCCTCATTATCCAGGCTCTCATCGTCACGGCTATGGGGGGATGCTATTTCATTATGGACAACGTGAATGTGGCATTTTTTGTCCTCTCTGCTATGACAGTGACCCTTTACATCATTATGTATATCCTTATGTACCTTGCCGCTTTGAAACTGCGTTATTCCGCTCCTGAACTCAACCGTCCTTACCGTGTCCCCGGCGGTTGGTTCGGTATCTGGCTTGTGACGCTGGTGGGGCTTGGCGGAGTTGGATTTGCCTTTGTGGCAGGATTTTTCCCGCCTTCCAATCTGCCTGTGGGGAATCCTGAACTCTATGTGGCACTGGTGACAGGGGGAACAATCATTTTCACAGGAGCGCCCTGGCTGATCCACCTTTTCCGGAAACCGGAATGGGTGCAGCACGGGGAAGATGTCAGATAAGGTCAAACAAAAAAAGAAAGAGGGGTGTGTTATGCCATTACATCACGTTCACTGTCAATGCGGTACTCTTACCGACGACACTTACGCCTGCGGGCTTTTCAAAAACGCGGCGGAAAAATTCAAACTTCCTGCACAGGGAACCAATGCCAGAGATGCTTATGAACTTGTGCACGATGAACTTATGCTGGATGGAAACGCACGGATGAACCTTGCCACATTCTGCACCACCTGGCAGGAGCCGGAAGTCCGTAAACTTATGGCGGAGTCCATCAGCAAAAATATGATCGACAAGGATGAATATCCTCAGACAGCCGAAATAGAAATGCGTTGTGTCCATATTCTTGCCGACTTGTGGCACGCTCCGGCAAACAGTGCCGCCGCCGGATGCTCCACCACAGGATCAAGCGAAGCTGCTATGCTGGGGGCACTTGCAATGAAACGCCGCTGGCAGAAAAAACAACAGCAGCAGGGCAAAAGCTGCGACCGGCCCAACCTGATTACCGGTCCTGTGCAGATCTGCTGGCATAAATTCTGCCGCTACTGGGATGTGGAACTGCGGGAGATCCCCTTTGCCCCCGGAAGGTACACTTCAACGCCGGAAGAGGTCGTGAAACGCTGCGACGAAAATACGATCGGTGTGGTGGCGACTCTGGGAACGACTTTTACCTTGCAGTATGAACCTGTCCGGCAGATCGCCTGTGCTCTGGACAAACTTGCAGAAGAAAAGCATTTGGATATCCCGCTTCACGTTGACGGTGCTTCAGGCGGATTCCTTGCTCCTTTTCTTGAACCGGAATTGGAATGGGATTTCCGTCTGCCCCGGGTCTGTTCCATCAATGCTTCAGGGCACAAATTCGGACTTTCTCCTTTGGGGGTGGGCTGGGTTCTGTGGCGGAACAGGGAAGAACTGCCTGAGGATCTTATTTTCAACGTCAATTATCTCGGGGGCAATATGCCCACATTCGCCTTGAATTTCTCCCGTCCCGGGGGACAGATCATCGCCCAGTACTACAACTTCATCCGCTACGGCTTTGAAGGCTATCAAAAGATCCAGAAAAGCTGCCGTGAAGGAGCAAAATTCTTTGCCGACCGCCTCAGAAGAATGGGGCTCTTTGAATTGATAAGCTCCGGCGGAAACGGCGAAGTCCCCGGCGTCTGCTGGAAACTCAAACCCAATTCAAAGGTCAACTTCAATCTTTATGATCTGGCTGACCGGCTCCGGACAAGGGGGTGGCTGGTTCCGGCTTATTCACTGCCGCGGAACTGTGAAAGCACTGTGATCCAGCGGATACTGGTCCGTCACGGAGTGAGTGTTGATCTGCTGGACCGTCTGGCAGATGATCTTGAAGATGCGATCAAATTTTTCGGCAGCCATCCGGCAAGCGGATTGGCTGATAAGGAAGGCAGTTCCTTCCACCATTAATCCACAGAAAATGAAAGGAAAACATTATGTGGAAAAAAACTCTTAAAGTCGTTGCCGCAGCTCTGATCTGCGGCGGATGCTGCTGCAACTCCGATTGCAACGGTGCAGAAGTCGTGGAAGAGGTGGTGGTCGTCGCCCCCGAAGCCAAAGGGACGATGAGTGCCGCAAAATCTGAAGCAAAACCCGGAGCCGCTGCCAAAGAACACGTGAAACCCAAAGCCGCTGAAGCAAGAAAAGTCGGTCAGCAGATGGTTGACAGCATTTGCAAAGGAGACAGCAAACAGTTTTGTGCCAATATGTGTTCTGAACTGAAAAAGAAGTTTACTGCCAAACACTTCAATATGTGCCACAAACAGCTCTATGACAAGATGGGCAAACCTGTCAAAGGAGAATTTCTTGCCGAACTGGCACATCCTGTTTTTAACATTTCCATCTGGAAAATGACCTTTATCAAAGAGATCCCCGGCAAGAAACCCGAAGAACGCCAGGCTCTCTTTCAGGTAGTCACAGGTGAAAAGAACGGCAAGATGCAGCTTCTCGGTTTCGGCTTCATCTGAGTGAAAGGCTCCCGGCAGATCTATGGATATGAAACTCTTTTCATTACTGCCGGGAGTTTTGCTTGCTGCGGGGCTTTTCGGAGCCCCGCAAGCACAGGAAACTCCCGGAAAAAAAGATGCAGCTCCTCTTGCTCAAACCCTCAGACTTGTTCAGGATGATGCTCAGGATTATATGGTGTCGCGGGTATTTACTTTGAAATATATCCAGGCCAATGATATTGCCCCCTTTGTGACCGGTATGGTCAAAAGGTACAATATGAATTCATCAGTCAGTTGTTTCAGCTACTCTTACGGCAGCACACAACAGGAGATCCTCAGTGTTACGACTCCGGAAAAAATGATGCACTGCGTCGCAGAATTTCTCGCCAAAGCTGACCGCCGGATCGCCGGGACTCCTCCCGGGGCGGACATTATCAGAGGAACAGGCATTGCAAGAGGGGTCTACCGTCCCAAATACCGTTCGGGACAAATTCTTGTGAATCTGATCGTCAACGCTCTTATCAACGCCGGGCCTTATTCATCTCTCTATGGATACGACGCCAATTCCAACCAGATCTACTGGAAAGACAACGCGTTCAACACCTCTTATGTATACCAGTTTTTAAGTTACATTGACCGGCCGCCGCCGCAAATCAGAATGGAGTTTTCCATTCTTGAACTCCGGGAAAGTACCCTGAGAGACTTGGGGATCGAATATCTTGCCTGGAAAAACGGTCCCGGCCTCAATCTTTTTCAAGTGGGCTGGCAGGCATTGGATCTGAGTTCCTCTGGCAGTGCCGCTTTGCAGAGTTTCAGCGGTCCTCTGGGGGGATTTTTTTTCGCTCCCCAGTTTGATGCAAGTTTCATCCGTATTCTTGAGCAGTCGGGGAACGCAGAAATCGTTTCAAAAGGAGAATTGACCGTTTCAAATTCAGATTCAAAAAGTTACGGACTTTCTTTCAACTTTGCTTCCCAGAATATCGTCAAGAATGACAATGACCGCACCTCTGTAACGTCTCAGGCATTGGAAAATAACAGCAATCTCAACCTTATTTCCATTATCAACCCCATTGTCTGTATCAATGACGGAAACGTTGCCGAATTTACCATACAGCCCTACTTTCCCGGCAGTAACGCCGGGAAACCGGGTATCCTCTGCTTCGGTTACAACTTTACAAACACCGGTGCCGTTGAAAGAAACAATCTGGGAACAGAACTGCTTTCATCAGTCAGCTTTTCAGGAAATACCGTCATCCCTTTGAATAAGGAAATTATGCTGGGTGTCTGGGAAAGTCAGAGAGAGGTGTCTGAAGTGATCGGTGTCCCCTTTCTTTCAGATATTCCTGTGCTGAAATATTTTTTCTCAACGACCACAAAGAGTTTTGAAAAAACTTCCTGTTTCCTCACCGTCAAAGCCACCCTTGCTGATACAGCTGCACAAGAACACACAAGATTGTATTCAAACGTTAAATAACAAATGGATCGGAAAATTTTTATGAGACAGACGATCACAGCGGGCATATTTTTTATTGCCGCAGTTCTGGAAGGCACTGAAGTGTACAGTGCTCCGCGGGACTCCAACTTTCAGCGTACCGGAGCTTATGCCCCCACCCGGGTGGAAGCAAAGCTCCTTATCCCCGTCAGAGAAAATGCTGACACGCTCCACTTTGTCAGAGATAACCACGACCCCAGAGTCATTACCAAAACCTATATTCTGAAACACGCCGATGCCTATGAAATAAGAGATTGTCTCAGGCAAATGGTCCAGTCAAAAAGAGTTGGGAACACCGCTCTTTTGCAGCAGTTCCCCGGGAATACTGCTCCAAGTCCTGCTCCGGGAAATACCGCCACACTCAGTTCAGTACAAGCAGGAACTGCCTCTGCCCAGCCCACTTTTTCCCCGCCCGCCCAGCTGGGAAGCAACACCGCAGTTGAGTGTCTCAAGTACGCCGACGGCACAGGGATCCTCATTATCAGTGCCGAGGAATACCGTTTTTCCGACCGCTCCGGGGGGATGGGATTTGACAGTATCGTGAAATTTCTTGACCGTCCCCAAATGGGAGATGTGATAGGAACGCAGACATTTTTCTATTTCCCCAAAAATGTCCCGGCGAGAAATTTGCAGAACCTTATTCAAAATGTGGGTATGAACATTCCGGATGTCACCGAATTATGGCAGGGCAGCGATGCGGTGGCATACGATCCGGATCTGAATCTGCTGATTTTTGATACGGCCAATTACTCTATGGATATTGTTGAAAAAATGCTCCAGCAGTATGATACGCCCATCCCCCAGGTGCGTCTGCGCCTGACGGTCTATGAATTCGCGGCGGAAAACGACGAAAAACTCGGTGTGGATTTTCAGAGCTGGAAAAACAATCAGGGAATGGACTTCTTTTCCGGCGGGGGCCGTTTCAGAAACAACTGGTCGGCCCTTTATTCCGGGGGAAATATGGGCAATACCGGTTCGGAACGCACCGGATTTTACAACTTCAATCCCAAGTGGAACACCCGGTATCTTGACTTTCTCACTGCCAGAGGCAAGGGAAAAATCACCCAGACTGCTGAACTTCTGATCCGGAACAATACTCCTGCTTCAGTCAAAAGCACCCGGAGTCTCTTTTACTTTGAGGCAAAAGTTCCCGAAAATGAAGAACAGTTCATCAAATTTTTTTCCGCCATTGCCAACCACATTACCGGAAAAGATGATATTCCCGTCTGGAAAGCTCCTCCGCAGCAAAGCGTTGTCAAAAGTGATTTTGGTTTTTCTATGGAGATCGCCAATGCCTCGGTCACTCAGGAGGCAGTGAACTTCACCGTCACCTTGAACAACAAAAGTCTCATCGGATTCAATTCAGACGGCAGCCCCAGATTTTCTGAAAGCACTATAAATGGTCTCAATATCACTCTGCCTCAGGGGATGAACTCATTTGTCATAGGCGGTCTGCGTAAAAAATCCAAAGTCACCTCTTCCTCGGGGATCCCCTGGCTCAAGGATATTCCCCTTTTGGGCGTGCTTTTTTCCACACAGTCCGACTCCATCAAAGAGTCCATTCTGGTGGTCGCAGGCGAATGTTCAATGGAATCCCCCGAAAACACCCTCACCCCTCATTACCGCTCCAAAGGAGAAAAGCACTGACAAAAAGGACAAAAAAATTTGTTCACAAAGCATTTTTCAGTTGAAAAATAGATAAAACAGTGCTATTTTTACGGAAATACAAACAGTCTGTTTTTCTTAAGGAGTCAGCAATTATGGAAAAAATCCGGGTTTTGATTGCCGGTTACGGCAATGTGGGCAGAGGCGTTATTGCCGCTTTGAAGCGGAATCCCGATATGGAACTGGCGGGTATCATCAGCCGTTCCCCTGAACGGGTGGCCAAAGAAGTGACCGATGTTCCCGTGCTTCACTATGATGATGTGGCAGGATTTCTCTCCCTCAAAGCCGATGTTGCCATTCTCTGCGGCGGTTCAAAGAACGATCTTCCTGTTCAGGGCCCCCGTATGGCACAGTATATGAACACAGTTGACAGCTTTGACAACCACAGCAAAGTCCCTGAATATTTTCACGCAATGGACGAAGCCGCCAAAAAAGGATGTCACGTTTCAGTTATTTCCACCGGCTGGGATCCCGGTATCTTTTCCCTTGAACGCACCCTTGCCAACGCTTTTCTTCCCGGCAGCAGAGCCTACGGCTTCTACGGACTCGGCCCCAAAGGCGGCTTGAGTATGGGCCACTCGGATGCACTGCGTACCATTCCGGGAGTTCTGGATGCCAGACAGTTCACCCACGCCATTCCTGAAGCTCTCGACAAGGTCCGCAACGGGGAAAATCCTGTGTTTACCCCCGGAGATATGCACACCAGAGAGTGTTTCGTCGTGGCCGCACCCGACGCCGACAAAGAGGAAATCGAAAAGACCATCAAAGCAATGCCCGGATATTTTGCCCCCTATAAAACCGTTGTGAACTTCATTTCACAGGAAGAACTCAACGAAAAATACAAAGGATTCCCCCACGACGGAACTGTCGCTGCCGCAGGGATCACAGGCGAAAACAATCAGGCAAGAATCGAATACCGCTGTGTCTGGGGCAGCAATCCTGAAGCCACCGCCAACGTTCTTGTGGCTCACGCCAGAGCGGCGGCAAGGCTTTTCAATGAGGGAAAACAGGGAGCTTTCACCATTCTCGACATTCCTCCGGCCTATTTCTCAACCCACGACCGGGAAGAGCTCCTGGCCCACTGGATCTGATTTCCTATGACTGAAGCGATCGTTTTTGACCTTGACGGAACTTTGATCAATTCTATGCCAGATATCGCTCTGGCCGTCAACAATACGCGTAAAAGTTTCGGACTTGATCCCCTGGCCGTGCCGGAAATAGAGGCTATGACCGGCAACGGTGTCGTAATGCTCCTCACCCGTGCCCTTAAGGACTCAGATTGTGATGTGAACGAAGGTGTCAGGCGGATGAATGAGTTTTACACTGCCTTCCCTGTTGTGGAAACAACCCTCTATCCCGGCGTGAAAGAGGGCCTCGAAAAAATGAAAGCTGCGGGGATCCATTTGGCTGTTGTGACCAATAAACCGTCGGGCCCGGCACTGAAGATCCTTGAAAAACTGCAGATAGCCGACCTGTTTGACCGCATCTGGGGCGGTGATCCGGGCGTGCCTTTGAAGCCCGATCCGACCTTGCTTCTGACCTTTCAGCAGGAGTGTAAAGCTGCAAAAGAAAATTGCTGGATGGCGGGAGATCACTACACCGATCTGGGAGCAGGCCGACAGGCGGGATTCAAAAGAGCTTTCTGCAAATGGGGTTTCGGCGAGGCCAGAGACGAAGAATTTGACCGGGAATTCAACACCTTTGCTGAATTTACCGCAGCAGTTATGGAGTAAATTATGGAACAATGGGTCAGTGAAGTCAATGCCGGCTGGGGATTGACCGTCAAGGTGAAAAAGCAGCTTTGCGATATCAAATCTCCTTTTCAGCATATAGAGATCTTTGAAACGGTCAATCTGGGACATCTGCTTATGCTGGACGGAATCGTTCAGCTCACAAGCTACGATGAATTTGCCTATCACGAGATGATGGCCAATCTCCCCTTTTACGCCTGTTCCAATATCCCCCGCAAGGCTCTTGTTATCGGCGGCGGCGACGGCGGCGTCCTCAGAGAACTGGGCCGGCACAAGGAACTTGAAGAAATCGACATTTGTGAAATTGACAGCGAAGTGATAAAAGCTGCCAAAGAATTTCTCCCGGAAACTGCCTGCGGATATGATGATCCCCGGGTGAAACTCCACATCGGCGACGGCAGTTGTTTTGTTGCGGAACATCCTGAAACTTATGATATCATCATTGTTGACTCCACCGACCCGGGCGGCCCCGGTGAACCCCTTTTCGGTGAGAAGTTTTACAAGGATTTACAGCGGGCACTTAAACCCGGCGGAGCCATCGGCACCCAGGCGGAATCCTATTATCTGCTTCCGGAAATCGCTCAGAGAGTGGTGAAATTCGGAAAAAATATTTTCAAAAGCTGCGGCTTTGCCCAAATCAATGTGCCCACCTATCCCACAGGTGTCATAGGGTGCTGTGTTGCTTCCGATTCAGGAGATGTGCGAGTTCCCAAACGTCTCCCTGACAAGGAGTTGCAGCAGCAGTTGCGTTATTATACGCCTGAAGTCCACAAAGCTGCCTTCACGCTGCCCCTTTTTGCCGGAAAACTTTTTGAATGAGGAGACACCTATGCAAGCTGTTCCGAGAAAAAAATTGTGGCGTTGCCGTTATCATTGTTCTGATTACCGGGGATTTCTGATTTTCTGTGCCCTGACGCTCCCTGTTATTATGCTCCTTATGGGCTGGATCGACGGCACCGGATTGAAAAATATTCCCACCCAGATCACCATTGCAGGAGTTCTGGTCGTGCTGATCATCGTATTGGTCATTCTTGCCGCATTGCGCCGTGCAGAATACAATTACTTTGAAGCCCTCGCCAGAGCCGCTGCAGCTATGGAAAGTGAAGAAACCGGCGACGAACTGGCAATGGAACTGGAAGAAAACCGGGGAGCCAGATTGAAAAATTATCTTCTCCGGGATCCGGAAAAACTTTTCCTCACAGGAAAAATCCTTTTCTATTCCGCCCGTAACCGGGGGGTAGGGCAGAAAATGGTCGAAATCGCCATTGAATATGCCCCGGAACTTAAAGAATATCAATCTCTTTCCTGCCGGGAAGCTGCTCAACGCTACATCAATTTGGGCAAGAGCAAGACCTGAGCAGTCAAGGAAAGGGAAAAGGCTTTTCTTAAAATTGCCTGATGTGTTGTCGTATGTTCCTGTACGGAACTTTAATAATCTAATTGAAAGAACTTATAAAATGAAAAAATACGTTATCTTCTTTCTGGCACTTCTCTGTGCCGCCTGTGTGTCAGCCAAAGAGCTGAAAGTCCTTATGATCGGCAACAGCTTTTCCAACAGCGTCAAGCGATATTTCCCCCAAGTCACTGCCGCTTCCGGGAAACACAAACTTATTCTCGGCAGTGCTTCCATCGGCGGCTGTTCCCTGCAGCGGCATTGCAGCAATATCGACAAGGAGCAGAAAGATCCGAAATTCCGTCCCTACCGGTTCACTCTCACCGAGGGGAATATAACCACCTCCAGCAACCTTGTGACGGCCCTCAAATATAAAAAATGGGACATTGTTACCATTCAGCAGGCGAGTGCCCACAGCTACAAAAAGGAATTGACCCTTGACTACGCTGCCAAACTGATTGCTTATATCCGCAAATATGCACCTCAGGCCGAGATCGTTATTCAGCAGACCTGGGCCTGGCGGCAGGACAGATGCCACAGCAAGAAAGAAAAACTCAATCAGGAAATAATGTACAAAGGCCTTGTGGAAAATTACAATGAACTTGCCCGTATCCACAAACTGCGGATCATTCCTGTGGGAACGGCCGTTCAGCTTTACCGCCAGAAACTTCCTGTCAAGCAGGTTTCCTACACCCAGGAGCAGATCGACGCCCTCAAGAAGCCCGCTGTTCTCGACCTTTGCGGCGGGGACCTTGTCGGTTGGATGCGCTGGACAAAAAATAAAAAAACCGGCAAAGAAGCCCCCTATAACGATGCGGCTCATCTCAATGGCAAAGGTGCCTTTCTGCAGGGATGTATCTGGTATATGGTGCTTTTTGATGAACCTGTCAGCAGTATCAAGCTGAAGTTCGATGATAAAAATCTTCCTCTGCTTCTTCAATGTGCAGAGGAAGCAGTCAAGCAATACAAAAAATAAGGAATCATCTGACAATGAAACAAATCGCAACTTTTCTGCTGGTGTGCTGTGCCTTGTGCACACTCAGTGCCAAAGAACTTAAAGTTCTTATGATCGGCAACAGCTTTTCTGCAAGTGTCCACAGGTACCTGCCCAAGATCGTTGAAGCCGGCAAACAGCACAAACTTCTGTTGGGTAACGCCTATATCGGCGGCTGCACACTGGAGCGTCACTGCTCCAACATTGATGCTGAAAAGAGCAAGCCTGACTTCAAACCTTACAGTTTTGTTGTAACGGGGAAACGCACTACCCGGGCGAAACTTTCAGATATGATCAAGGCTGAAAAATGGGATATCATCACCATTCAGCAGGGGAGCCGTCACAGTCCTTATAAAGACAAGACCCAGGCCTACGGCAAAAAACTTATCGCTTTTGTGAAGCAGCTTGCACCTCAGGCAGAAATCGTTGTTCACCAGACCTGGGCCTACCGTGCGGATCATCCCTGGTTCACCAAAAAAGGATCAGAGCTCACCCGTCAGAAAATGCACGATATGCTGACAGCCAACTATGTTGAACTTGCAACATCCAACAAATTGCGTATGATCCCTGTGGGCAACGCTGTTCAGCTTTTCCGCGAAAAGCTGCCTGTAAAGACGGTGAAATACACCGATGCCGACCTGAAAAAACTCAAAAAGCCCGCCGTGATCGATATTAGCGGCGGAGATGTGGTCGGCAATATGGCTTGGAAGAAAAACCGCAAAGGTCCCGGCGAATATTTGAGCAACGACCGCATCCACTTGGGGAATTCCGGAGCGTTTCTGCAAGGATGCGTCTGGTATATGTTCCTTTTTGATGCCAAAGCATCTGACATCAAGCTGGACTACAAGCATCCCCACGTCAAACTTCTCAAGGAGTGTGCTGAAGCGGCACTCCGCAAGTGATCTTTTTTGCGGAAGTTTCATTCCCTTATGCGTCTTTCAGAGTGCATAAGGGAATATTTTTTTCAGAAAAATCCTGAAGGATACTTGAAATTTGCGGAGTTTGACATTATTTTATGTTTGTAGTGACTGCAAATATAAAGATATTTTACAATCCGGAGATTTTTATGATGAAACATCTTACTGAAAAAGATCTTACATCTGAATTGCGTGCGAAAGGCATTTCCCCATCGCCGCAGCGCTTGGCGGTTTACGGATATTTGAAAAGTCACCCGGTGCATCCTACTGCGGATGTATTGATGCGTGAATTGAAGCCGTTTTTGCCTACGTTGTCATTGACAACGATTTATAATACGCTCAAACTTTTTGTTGCCAAAAAACTGATCTGTGAAGTGATCATTGAGGATGGGGAATTGCGTTTTGATGCCGATATGCGTGACCACGCTCATTTCAAATGTGTTGGCTGCGGAGAAGTTTTTGATCTTTTCCCGACTGGGGATAAATTGGAGTTATCCAATCTGCCTCAGCTTCCGGAAGGATTTACCATTGAAACGGTTCACGTTTGTTTGCGGGGCAAATGTGCGAACTGTGCCGGATAGGTTTCGGCTGTTTTTTCTGGTGGGATCCGGATATAAAAAGTAAAAAAAATGAATTATTTTAAAAAAACGGCTTGAAAAAGTTGTAAATACGGTTTATATTATAGAACACGAAAGAAATCGTGTGGCTGATCGTGATAAATTTGGAAGCCGTCGTGGCGGAATGGCAGACGCGCTAGGTTCAGGTCCTAGTTCTTTCACCGGAGTGTGGGTTCAACTCCCACCGACGGCACCAACTTACACAGTAAACATTGCGGGTATGGCATAACGGCTGTGCACCAGCCTTCCAAGCTGGTTATAGGGGTTCGACCCCCCTTACCCGCTCCATTACGATCGGTGGGATTCCCGAGCGGCCAAAGGGGGCAGACTGTAAATCTGCTAGCACAGCTTTCGATGGTTCGAATCCATCTCCCACCACCATTCAAAAATAACGCACCTAAAACGAGGTGCTTTTTTTTTGCAATGGGGGGGGGAGATCACGGCGCAAGCCGTGGAAGGCATAAAATGCCGTGGAGTCGAAACATCTGGTTCGACATCGCGGAGCGATGGGCGTGAGGATTTTGCGTAAGCAAAACCGCAAGGCAATCCATCTCCCAGTACCACTTCAAAAATAACGCACCTCAAGCGAGGTGCTTTTTTTTTGCAATGGGGGGGGAGATCACGGCGCAAGCCGTGTAAGGCACAACGTGCCGTGGAGTCGAAGCATCTGGTTCGACATTGCTTGATGTTTTTCAGAACGGGACTATCCCGTCCGGGGTATTATGCCTGAAAAAGCGGTTTATTTAAGGGAAAAAACTGTTTTCAGCAGATATTATACTCCCGTAATGCCGTGGTTATCTGGTCGATCAAGGCTTTTGCTTCGACTTCAGAGACATTAGCGGTAGCCGCAGTTTTGATCAAGTCAGCATCGGTGATATCGCATCCCTTACCGTTGACCATACAGGTTTGTTCGCCATTGATACCGGCACTTGGGGTAAGGTCATAGGCAGGAGCAAGCTGCCACTGGTACCGGGAGTTCAGCAGAAATGAAAAGTTCTTACTGTGATCATCCTTATTGCCGCTTTTTATATTAAAGATCATCCTGCGTACCATTTCCACCACATCGGCGTGGTTCCGGGTCAGAATCCAGGTGAGCTTCAACAAATTTTCATAATCAAGCGAAGCAAAGCGGTGTGAAGCGTGGAGCAAACCGCAGGCGGTGTGGGTATGGACCTTCCCCTTTAGTGTACGGTCAAAACGCTGAACACCGAAACAGCCGCGTCCGTCTTTCAAGGGAAACAAATGCGTTTCCGGCATAGTGATTCCGGCAGCTTTCGCCGCCAGAGAGTAACGGTATTCCAACTCACCGGAACTCTGCGGATCGTGCTTTTCTGAAAACTTGATGATCCACGGAGTAAAACCGTCAGGGACACTCTTTCCGCTATGAATGATCTGTTTGCGGTCGCTTGAAACACAGGCAACGATCTTGGGACGGGCTCCCCCGGATGAACCATTGAGTTTCAGCAGTTCATCCAGAACAAGGCTTTCTTCGCCGTCAAGGATCCGGTCAACTTCACCGGAAAGTGAATCAAGTTCAATATCTCCGTAAAGGTCAGAATCCCCGGCTGCCGGTTCGTATTCCAACGCACCCATTGGATTTGCCCCAATAAGCGAAAGCCGGTCAAGTGGTGTTATTTCGGCGTAAGATTTGCCCAGTTTGCGAAGTTTGCGATCAAGGAGCAAACAACCCCACCCATCAGGCAGACTGTCATTAAAGAGTCCGAAAAGTCCATCAAAAATATGTGATTTTTCTTCAAATACGCCGGCTTTCAAAGGCAGTTTGAAAGGAGACAACTCAATGCCGCTCTTCAGAAAATCCGGAGAGTATTCAAAGAAGATACGCTGTTTGTCCTGAAGCAGCATCCCGACTTCCTGACGGATGCCGTACATATTCAAAAAGACTTTGAGTTTCATTTTTTCCTCGCTCTCTGCCGAACCTTTTCAGCTTTGAGATCATAGAGCGAAATTGGGACATCATTGACCGCAAAGATGTTGCTGAAGTCTTCGAGCTTGCCAAGTACCAGAGCAATGCGGAGCAGATGGTTAAATTGGACTTCTCCGGTCTTTTCAAAACGCTTTACCGTGCCAACTGCGATACCGACCTTGTCGGCAAGCTCCTGTTGGGTGATATTCTGCTCCAAACGCAATGCTTTGGCACGCTGTGCCGTCCTCTGCATCACATCAGACGGAGCGATCAAATCAATATCGGTCATTATAATATCCTTTATCTGTTATTTACGATATATAATATACAGCATAATATCTATAATTCAAGTTTTTTTTCAGAAAAATTATATAACCGTACTGATAGAGGAAAAAGATTTTCCGTCTTCGTTGCACTACGCCGTGACAAGGGGAAAAGGGAACTTCAGTTTTCGATTCTCGCAGCTGGTTACAGCTGCGAGTTATTCCGAAGCCGACGTTTCGGCCCGCATCAACTTAAAAGTAAAGCTCAATGCGGCGAATTTCAGTGTCAGACAAATGCGGCAATAATTTGCTTTGCTGTAGCGTAGTCAATTTTCGCCGCATTGCTCAAAGATTTGATTAAACGCATCTGATCAAAATCGTGGATAAACGCAATGATCTTATCAGTCGTTTCTGCATCAAATCTGCGGCAATCCCGGCAGATCAAAGGAACTCCGGCAAGTTCAAAATCAAAGTTCTCAACTTCCAGTAAGTCGTGATCCACTCCGTCTGCAGAATAAAGACGTTTTTCCAAATCAATACAGTCGCAGTAGTTGCGGATCAAAAAGTAGAGATCTTGTAAATCACGGTCACGGTCATCGGGATTACCGACAAATGATTGCAGTTTCAGCAAAGCCAGCCAATAGGGCTTTACTACCTTTACCGAATGTGTCCCGAAGACAACGATTTCAGCATCCTGTTTGGCAACGTCATATCCTCTGACACACAATGTCGTTTCATAATCTGGTGGCCATAAAATCATACCGCTGCTATCAGCTATACCGCCACAGGGTACAAGATCAAGGGATATTTCATCACGCAGCCAAAGTGAATGATTCTTTTGGGCATCCGGCAGTAATCCGTATTCAGACTTCAGCAATTCAAATAACTTTTCAAACTCATCCCACGCCACGACCTGACAGGAAAAATCCACATCAAAAGTTGTTCTGGTATTCCCCTGCAAATTGAATTTCCCGCTCCAATAATCCCGGGCAAATGCTCCGATCAGCATAACATCTATTCCAAGACGTTCTGCAGCAGAGGCAACGATTTCTATCAACTCCTGCTGGATATTCATTGATCACCGCTCAAAAATCTGTTGAATATCTCTCCGGCAATCTCCGTGCAGCGCGAATCATCTTCGGCAAGCAGATCCGCATAGATCAGAAGATATGGGATTTTATCAAATGTTCTGCATTCAGGCCAAAAGGGAGTACGGATTTCAATATTGCCGTCGATATCTTCTTTCCAACGGTTTTGGGCTATGCAGAGATTGATGTTTCCGGTACGATAGGCAAGCAGACGGCTACTTTTCAAAAGATGCAGTTGTTCTGCTGCACTTTCGCCTCCCGGCAGCATCGGGTATTCAAGATAGTTTTCCGGGACAGTTCCGCTATAACGGCGTTTTTCAATGCCGGGCAACAACTTGTCCCGATAGTAATCGCACCATTTGCCAATAGTGTTATTACGATCTTTCCAAACCCAATTCCCGTCAGCATCAAGCAGATGTCCGCTGTTCTGCAAATCAGCCATAATGTACCCCACCGAGCCAAGACTGACACCGCTGTATTGAGCAAGGTTGCGATAACCCCAGTTCAGGGCTTCAGGCTCTGTCAACAAAAGAAAGAGCAGTTTCAAACCAGCTGTTGAGAATGCCCGTCCGGCACTTTTCTGCTGTTCGATTCTTTGAGGTTTGGCGCAGTTGCTTATCAGTATTGCAACGCCAGGATAACGTAGAAACATATTTCCGGCTGTATCTGCGTATTGAATTTCCTTGTTGCGCAGCATTTCTCCCTGCTGCGGAGAAACGTATTCTGTTATCAGCAACATATCAGCTGCCCACTGATTTTGAATGATCTTCTGCAATGCAGCAGTTGTAAGATACTTTTGGGCATCGACACGAAGCATTGCACAACCATTTTGCAGAACACTGCCTCCATCAGAAGCGGGAAACAGAGTTAATTGAAGCGGCTCCTGCTTCAAGGTGTGCAGAGCGGTATTGATCTTCTCTGCGACATTGGTTATAAGTTTATCCATAAAGAGTCCTGTGTTCATATTTTTTAATTGTTCACAATTTGTGAACGCTATAATATAATGAACATTGTAGTAAAAGTCAAGTAAGGTCAGAAGAATATTTTAAAAAAGTTTTTCCGTCTTCGTTGCACTACGCCGTGACAAGGGGAAAAGGGAACTTCAGTTTTCGATTCTCGCAGCCACTTACAGCTGCGAGTTATTCCGAAGCCAACGTTGCGGCCCGCCCCAACTCCCTCAAGCTTTTTTCCGACCTTATTTTCCTATTCTGCTGCTCTTGCGAATTTTTTTGTGCCGTTGAGTGGATCGGGCTTTCAATATGACCGGTGTTTAATTGCTGATGGACTTGAATTTAAATATACCTCTCCCCTCTTTTCGGGGGATGATTTTGACAAAATCATAGAAAATCTTAATTTTTTTTAATTTTTCACTTGACATTATACATTTTATAAGGTATAATTAGGTAAAGTTCAGGAAAAACAGGTAAAATTCAGCCGATTAATGTTTTTCTGATCTTTCGGAGCGGGGAACGGTTCCTGAAAGTTTTTCCGGCAGCACTCTTTACAGTAAGATTTGTAAAGGTGTTGTCTGCTTTGTTCTTTTCAGGGAACGTTTCTGTCCTTTTGCAGTTCTGTTGTCACGGCTTGCCTCGTCAGTCGGGTCTGCTCTTCCCTTTCCGGCGGCATCAGATTGCAAAACGGAGTTGTAGAAAGTTTCGCAAGGAATTTTCAATTATCTTTATAATGGGAGCAGGCAGATCCAAAAGTATTTAGGAAACACAGGATGAATATTTATGTAGGCAATCTGCCTTACAGCGTCGACCGGGATGAACTGCGCGGCATCTTTGAACAGTATGGCGAAGTCAGCGCCGCCCGCGTGGTCAGTGACCGTGAAACCGGCCGTTCCAAGGGATTCGGATTTGTTGAGATGCCCGATGCCGCTCAGGCTCAGGCTGCCATTGATGCCCTGAACGGCTCCGAAATCGGTGGACGCAAGGCGGTTATCAATGAAGCCCGCCCCCGGGAGGAACGTCCTCCCCGCCGCTGATCGACTGAGCGTGTAAAAGTCAGCACAATCTTTTGGTAAAGGTTGTGCTGATTTTTTTTGCTCCGATTTCCTTCACCGCTTTTATCAACCTTTATCGGGAAATAGGGCTATTATTTATAATATTTTCTTGACTTTGTTTCTGAAGTATGCTATATTTAACAATTGTAAGTAATGCGAAAATTGAATCCCTGCGGGGATTTTTATAAATACGGGTGCAGGATGAAATTTTTGAACTTGTTTCAATGGCCGGGAAAGCTGAAAACCTTTTACAAAGAGTTGCGGTCATTGATGAGAGAAAAAAATTTATTGATCTGGCGAATCAATTATCTTATCGACAAATTAGAGCAGGAAGAATTAAAAAATGCTGTTTTGCAGCAGAAATTTCTTTCTGCCGGGAACGATTATATCCTGAATTTTGAAAATCCCCAGACCTTCAACGAAAAAATCCACTGGCTGAGAAAAAATTATTTGTCAGATAATCCCCTGACGGATATGATTTCTGATAAATTTCAGTTTAAGTCATACATTACGGAAAAACTGGGGAGTGACTATATCATCCCCCTCATCGGCAAATGGGAAAACCCGGCAGAAATAGATTGGTCCGCCTTGCCGCAAAAGTTTGTTCTGAAATCCAACTGGGGCGGCGACGGCAATCAGGTCCTGATCGTAAAGAATAAAGAAAAACTTGACATTCCGGCAACGGTCCGGCAGCTGAGTGAATGGCTCTCCCCCTGGGGGAATCCTTATTGTTACGCCTTTACTCCCATATTCAAAAATCTGAAACCCTGTATCATTGCAGAAGAATATGTGGAACAACCCAATGGCCAGTTGAGCGATTACAAGTTTATGTGTTTCAACGGGGAACCCCGGTGGATCCTTGCCTGTTCCGACAGGGGACACAATACCAAGTATGAAAATCACGATATGAATTGGGATCTTTTCATACCTTCCCCCAACAGTGCCGTGCGTTCATACGTTCCCCGTCCCCGGAATTTTGACCGGATGGCCGATATAGCCAGAAAACTTTCAGCCCCATTCCCCCTTGTCCGGGTTGATTTCTATGAGGTGGAAGATAAGGTTTATCTGGGCGAAATGACCTTCACTCCGGGGGGAGGGTTCAACACATATTACAGAGAATGGGATTTGAAACTGGGCAGCTGGCTGGACTTATCCCGAAGTGATAAAAAATATTAAGTATCAGAATAAAATAAGACTTTTTTATAAGGGTATATCTGAATGAAAAGCGTAGGATTTGTAATCAGTCACAAGAGCCACGAAAAACGGCGGGCATTGCTGCCTGAGGATTTGAAAAATATCAGAAACCTTGATTGCATTTACATAGAAAAAGGCTATGGCGAAAGTGTCGGCTTAAAGGATGCCGATTATCAGGGAGTCAAGTTCGTTTCCAGAGAAGAAGCCTTGAAATGCGATGTCATTGTGGACGTCAAACTTGGAGATGCCGACTATCTGGATGAACTCGATGACGGCAAAGTTCTGTGCGGCTGGGCTCACGCTGTGCAGAAAATCGATTTTACCACGACGGCCATCAGAAAGAAATTCACCGTTATTGCGTGGGAAAATATTTTCAAAGACGGCCGTTACATTTTTTACAGAAACCGGGAAGTTGCCGGCGAAGCTGCCATTATGCACGGTATCAGATATTGTGAAAAATGCCCCTATGACTTGAAAGTCGCCATTATCGGCAACGGTCAGACTGCCAAAGGAGCCCTGAGGATCCTCCACGGAATGGGGGCTGAAGTGGACGTTTACGGCCGAAGACTTGAAAACGCTTTTAAGAAAAATATGTATGATTACGATGTGATCGTCAACTGCGTGATGTGGGACACAAACAGAACCGACCGGCTGATTTACAAAGAAGATCTCAAAAAGATGAGACCCGGCACGCTTATTATGGATGTGAGCTGCGATCCTCATTTGGAAATCGAAACCTCCCATCCGACAACGATCGACGATCCTGTGTATACTGTTGACGGAGTTATTCATTACGCTGTTGACAACACTCCTGCAATGTTCCCCAAGACGGTCAGCAAGATCCTGAGCAAAAACTTTGTCGGATACTATGATGAATTGGTTACAGGCAACTATTCAGATGAGATCAGAAAAGCTCTGGCTCTTGAAAACGGTTGCATCATTGACGAAGAAATTACAAAATTCAGAAAATTAAAAGGAGTTAATTGAAGTTAGATTGCAGAATAATTGATTTATAATAAGCCAATTCAGATAGTAAACGGAGAAATAACTATGAATAAAATTCTTTCATTGATGAAGAAAATCATCAAAAAAATTTTTGGGATAATGGGGGTTGAAATTTCCAGAAAAGCACCCCAGACGCCAGTCAGCCCTGCCAGTGCACCTGGTTCCTGCAAAGTTTGGACATTGCCTGTCAATGAGGCATTTATGAGAACAAACTTTTTCAACGATGACAAACTCTCTGTAATGGATAAAAAGAGGATGATTCAGGCAAGATTTTACAATGAAATGGGATATTATGCCAATATTGATGCCCCTCAAACTCTGAACGAAAAAATCCAATGGCTGAAGTTATACTACGATGATCCGCTTATGACCATTGGTTGTGATAAATATAAGGTTAAGGAATATATTGCCAAAACGATCGGTGAAGAATATGTCGTCAAACTTTTGGGTGCTTATGACGATGCAGATGAAATTGATTTTGACAAACTTCCCGAAAAATTTGCGTTAAAGGTAAACGACAACACAGGTTATAATATCGTTGTCAATAACAAGGCGAAATTGAATATTCCTGTTACAAGGTGCCGCTTGAATAACTGGGTACATCCGTGGAAAAATTGTTATTATGCATCATTCTATCTGGCTTATAAGAACGTTGTGCCCAAAATTATTGCTGAAGAATATCTCGATATCCCCAATAATTCCAAAGAATACAAAATATTCTGTTTCAATGGTAAAGCAGATTTTGCCTTGATTGAATTGGATTATTTCGGTAAAAATCCCAAGCGTGCGTTTTATGATAGAAATTTTGTCGAAACAGAATTTAAAATTGGCAAGATGCCTAAAGCGTCATTGTCCGAAAAACCTGCCAATTTCGATAAGATGATAGAGTTGGCAGATAAACTCTGCAAGCCATTTCCTTTTGTCCGGGTTGACTTTTATGATATTGCCGGAAAGATTTATTTCGGAGAGTTGACCTTTTATTCAGGCGGTGGCTTCTCTTACATTTATCCCAGGGAATGGGATAAGAAATTGGGAGATAAACTCACTCTTCCCGAAAAGTCTCTAAAAAGCCTGTAATACTCTTTGCTGGACGGTGTTCCGGAAACTGTAATGAGATATGAAAAATCAATCAAAGCGATATTTTTTGATGACAATCTAAATTTTAAACAGAGAAATAATTATGAATAGAATTTTTTCCTTAATTAAAAAAATCATTAAAAAAATTTTTGGTGTATTTGGAATTGAAATTTCCAGAAAACACAAGTCTGGTTCCCATAGATCCCGATACAATTTTATCTATTGGCCACATAACCGGATCGTCAATTGGATGAATGACAAATATTACACTAATGAGCAACGGAAATGGTATATCCAACAGCTCTTTGTACGTGATGTGGGTTACTTCCCGAATATTGAAAATCCCCAGACCTTCAACGAAAAAATCCACTGGATGAGTCTGAATTACCATAACCCTTTGATTACGACTTGCGTGGATAAATACTCTTTGAAAAAGTACATTTCTGATAATGTCGGCAAGGAATATGTTGTGCCCTTGATCGGTGTATGGGATAAAGTTGAAGACATTGATTTTGATTCTCTGCCTGAGAAGTTTGCTATTAAAGTCAACTGGGGTGATGGACCGCGTTTTGGTTTCATTGTGAAAGATAAGTCCAAAATCGATCTTAATTATTTGAAAGCTCAGCTGTCCGATCGGATGCAGCCGTGGCAGAATGGTTATTATCACAGTTTCTTTTGGGGATATAAAAATGTTGTTCCTAAGATTATTGCTGAAGAATACATTGAACAGCCCGATGGTAAATTGAATGACTATAAGATGTATTGCTACGGCGGAAAATTACGCCACACTTTGGTCTGTACCGATAGAGATACCGTAACAAAATACCTCAATATGGATGAACAATGGCAGTGTTTTGCACCGTCCTCCAAGAGTGTGGTCGATAATACTTTCCCCAAACCGAAAATGTATAATCAGATGGTAGAAATGGCAGAAAAATTGGCAGCTCCTTTCCCCTTCTGCAGAGTCGATTTTTACGAAACAAAAGACAGGATCTTTGTCGGTGAAATGACTTTTCATCCCAATTGTGGATTCAACCACTACAAAATGGAATGGGATCTTAAAATGGGCAGTTGGATTGATTTGCCTGAAAAAATAGATTAATATGAAATAAAAAAGAAGAAACTGTCGCTGTGTGATTCTGTAAAATGCAGATAAATGCCGGAGATATGAAAATGCCAGTCAAAAAAATACTTACATACATAAAAAACAAGATAAAAGGCTGCAAACAAATTGAGACTGTAAAGAAGTACAAAAAAGAAAGTTTTGCATATCTCCCCTGTAACAATGATCCGGAGACGGTGACAATAAACTGTGTCGGCGATTTGATGTGTGAAACATTCTGTCAGCAAGCCTGTGTTTTCGGTGACGCTTATTTTTTCAGAGATTGTTATTCGTTTGTAAAGCCCGTTTTGGAAGATGCGGATTTGACTATCGGGAATCTGGAGTCTACAATTTCAGAAAATCATCCGTATATGGGACAGGCAAGCCGATTGAATGGCGGGTATAACTGTAATTCTCCTGTCGAATTTCTCGATGCTGTAAAATATGCCGGATTCAATGTGTTGGTTGCTGCCAACAATCACAATCTTGATGCCTGGAAACAGGGACATCTTGATACGATCAGGCACCTTGAAGAATTCGGTTTCGCTTATACCGGAATTTTCAAAGATGCTGACCAGCAGCGATATCTTCTTTTGGAAAAAAAAGGTATAAAAATAGGTATTCTTTCTTATTACACAGAGCATAATAAGATCAAGCACGATTTCAGTTCCGGGGATATCAATACTTTTTTCAACAAGTATTCCAAAGAAAAAGTTACTGCCGATGTCAAAACATTAAAAGCTGAGGGGGCGGATTTCATCATCGCCTATGTGCACTGGGGCATCGAACGGGTACATACCACGACCCCTTATCAGCAGCGTCTTGCAAAAGAAATGGCGACGGCCGGTATTGATTACGTCATCGGTTCTCATCCCCACGCTTTGCAGCCCTATCAGGAGATCACCGTGGATGGCAGAACGGTTCCTGTGATTTTTTCACTGGGTAATTTTTCAAGTTCATCCAGACTCGGCCAGTGTACCCGGGACACGATGATATTGCGTTTGGCGATCAAAAAGCAAAACGGCAAGTGCGTCTTGGTCAAAAACGAATATGTCCCGTGTCAGATATTAGACTACTTTGAGGGCAGAAATTATCCTGTTATTCCTTTAGATGATAAGCTCAACGGAGGAATAAAAAGTCCAATGTTCAGAAAGAGTATTAAAAGGATACAGGGTATTTTAGGAAAAAAATTAGAAAAGAACAAATAACTTTTTTATCTTAAAAGGCACCCTTGAATTTCTGTGTTCTGAGTTGACTTGAACTGTCAGAAAAACACAGATTTTTCAAATAGAATAAAATTTGATATGATGCAGAAAATATTGATTACAGGAGCGACCGGCGTTTTGGGACAGGCCTTGGTCAGAAAATTGACCGACGGCCGGTTCGCTGCTGATGTCGCCGCTTTGGGACGCGATAAAGAAGCGTTGCAAACAAAACTTGCCGGAAGCGGGAAGGTCAAACTGTATGATCTGCAGGAGTTGAATGAGGGCAAAATCGATTTTTCTGCTGTCGATTGTATCATCCATTGTGCCTTTGCCCGTTCTCAAAACGGAAGTGATCTGGCGGCAAGCGTGGAGTTTTCACAAAGAATATTTGAAATGGCCCGGCAGGGGAAAGTCCGCCGGGTGATCAATATTTCCTCTCAATCCGTTTACGGCAATTACCGGGAAACTCCTTCTAAAGAAGATGATCCCGTCGCCCCCAACGACCTGTACGGAATGGCAAAATATGCCTGTGAAAAAATTGGAAATCTTCTTTTTGCCAATTCTGAGAGCCGATTTATCAATGTCCGGATGGCAAGTCTGGCAGGGGTGGTGTATCCTGAGCGGATCATCAACAAGATGGTCAAATTTGCTCTGAATACTCACCATTTGAAAATCGTCGGCGGAACACAGCTGTTTTCATTTCTGCACGTCAAAGATGCAGCTCAGGCCCTTGCACTCCTCGCCAATGCTCCTGCTGAAAAGCTGCGTTCCGGAGTTTATAATGTGGGGAGTCCTGAGTGCTGCGGCATCCGGCAGCTGGCTGAAATGATCGCAGGAATGCTCAAAGAGAAATGTTCCATCAAGGTGGAAATCGAAACCGAGGAAAAGGATGTAAAACATTCCATTCCTCTGGATGTGAATGCTTTTTCCCGGGATCTTGGATGGCACCCTGAGCGGAGTTTCAGGGATATCGCAGCAGAAATCGTCGATTCAGAAATCAACGGGGAGAAGTGAGATATGCCGGATTATAAAGTTTCTGTAATTTGTCTGACCTACAATCACCGGGCCTTTATCCGGGAATGTCTGGAAGGTTTTGTACGGCAAAAGACCACATTCCCCTTTCAGGTCATTGTCCACGACGATGCTTCAACTGACGGTACGGCTGAAATCGTCAAAGAATATGCCCAACGTTACCCCTATATCATCCAGCCGATATTGCAGCAGGAAAATCAATGGCAGAAAAGGATGACCCTTAAAACATTCGTCTATCCCCGGCTGCAAGGCGAATATGTGGCATTTTGCGAAGGTGATGATTACTGGACAGATGAAAATAAATTGCAGAAACAGGTCGATTTTCTCGACGCCAATCCCGATTATGCGGTCTGTTTCCACCCGGTGCAGGTCTACTGGCAGGACTCCGGCTTGAGCAATAAACTCTTTCCCTCTGAAGCATACCGGTTCAACAAGGATATCCTGACTTTAGAGGATTTGCTCAAGCATAACTTTATACAGACAAATTCTGTTCTTTTGAGGTGGCGGTTCTATAAAGACTCTTATGACCTGATCCCGGACAGAATCTTGCCCGGAGACTGGTTTATCTTTCTGCTCCACGCTGAATTGGGTAAAATAAAGTTTATGCCCGAAGTAATGAGCGTTTACCGTAAACATCAACAGGGCATCTGGTATGGAGCCAGACGGTCAAAAAAATGGTTCGAGACCAACGGAACTCTTTCTTTACGCTTTTTTGAAGCCCTGAAAGAAAGGTACGGATACGAACATACAGCAGAATTCGTCCTGTTAAAATATGGATGCCGCTTTGCCGGAGAAGATAAGGAATCAACCACTTTACTGCGTACCCTGAAACGGAGCTTGTGCCTGCTGGCTGTCCCCTTTGGCATACTCTTTTCTTTCACCCCGGAACGAAAACTCTTCTGGATCAATTACGGTAAAGCCTTGTGTATCAGCCTCAGCTGGCTTCTTAAAAAATGAGCCGGAAGGGGGGCGGAGGAAAAAGACTTTTCCTTACCGCTTTCTTCACAATATGGGTAGGTAAGAAAACTATTCTTTTTCCGGAAAGTGCCTTGGATTGACCTCAGATCTCACCGGGATACCAGTAGCGTTTTTTCCGGATCAACTCTTTTTCTTCCGGGAAAAAGATCTGACAGATCTTTCCCGGGTGTTCCATACACCAGATGAAAAAGAGTCTTTCAAGGGCGTGAGCGAGGGTTCCGTCTGTGCCCAGAGGTTCTTCGGGGAAATCTTCATAGTTGAGATCCTGAGAAAGAAGTTCTTTCATTGCCGAAACCCGAGCATAAAACATAGACCCCTGCGGAAACTCGATAACAGGAAAGTGTGATTGAAGATCGATTTTTTTCCCGCAGCGGTCCAGGAATGTCTGGGCGATCCGGATATTACTGCCCCATCCGGAAGGTTCTTCTTTCATCATCAGAAAATCCCGTGGATAAACGACTGCTGCCCCCTTTTCAAGAAGAGTAAAAATCCGTTTTATCCATTCTTCATCTCTGAAAAGATGTTCATAGATCATTTTTGCCCAGAGGGTGTGTGCCGGGGTGTGTAAACTTTTCTTTGTATGGATATGGCAGAAGTAATCGTAATTCAAAAGTTCCTTTCCAAACGCAGCGATCAAAGGAGCAATATCCCGGCCCCGGTTCGGACAGACACGGATATCACATTTCCCAAGATTTGGGAGCTCTGAAAGGAAAAGTGTCCGGAGCTGTTCCGGAAGGATATCTTTTCCCTCACCAAGAGAGACAAAAAGATCAAACTTACAGGGAATATGCTGCAAATAAGCGATTATTTCAGGTATCATATCCGTATAAAAACAATGCAGATGAACAGCTGTTTTGAAATGATCGAAAGTCATATTTTCCGGTGCCGGTTCCGGGACGGACAATTCGATTTTCAATTTTTCTCTGACAGATGCCTGAATACGGTCAAAACGTTGACAATACTCTGTCAGAATGTTTTGAGAAAAACCCTTGAAGGTAAAGTCCAAAATGGAGTTGAGTCCGTTTTGTCTGACTTCAGGGTTAAAGAAAAGATAAAGGGCATTGGGGAATTTTTCTGAGGGGGACCGGCCCTCTTTCCAACCTGATAAGGCAAAGTGAGAAAGGGGATCTATTCCGGATTCAGCTACATCTTTGTATTGTTCCAGATACCATTTCCGGTCAAAATACAAAGATGCCTCAACGCTCTCAAGGAGCTGCTGCGTATTTTCAGGAACTCTCAGGGGCAGATCGAACAAGGCTCTTGAAGTTGTGTTGAGATTGGTATATCCAAAGGTTTTGTCAGGTTCAAGATAGGTTCCCTCGGCCCATTCGTTCCAGGCGTTGATAAATATGAACCTCTCTGCTGCTTTGTGATGTTTGCGTGTATATTTTATATTGTATCTCAACCACTTGTAATACCTTTCCGGAGAAAATCCGTACCAGCAGTGAAAGGATTTTCTGCGTGGAGAACAATCCCAGCCCAGGAAGCAAGTACGGTAAACGGGATGAGGGAATTTTTCGACACAGCTTCTTCCGTTGATGATCTCGTTCACATATCCCGGATAATAGAGTATCTGGGAATTGTTTTCTGTGCCGGTTTGAAGTGGCGTTATATTTTAGTTTCAAGTATTCTGGTTCTTGTGATCGGCAGCGCTGCTGTTCTCAATGAAACCATGCAGATACATCCTTTTCTGCGGGCGTATCAGCGGGACAGAATCAAGGTGTTTCTCAATCCTGAGAGCGACCGTCTGCACCGCGGTTATAATGCGTATCAGG
>JAZUPO010000248.1:0-12997 GCA_045605205.1 Victivallaceae bacterium | reverse complement strand
TTTGAAGTTTGATCAGCACTGCTGCTCATCAGGAGCAAGCCCCTGAAAGACGCAACATTTCTTAATATATCACACTTCAAAGCGTTTGTCAAATCGATTTTCAAAGTTTTTTCAAACTTTTCTATCAGCCTCATCACTTTTGTTTGAGCGTTGAGGTCAAGCATCAGTGACGATTTTCTAATATACACCGCGTTTTTCAAAATACAAGCTCAATTTTTAAGAATTTTGCATTTTTTCATCCTTTTTTTTCTTTTTTGAAATGTTTTCAGATATTCACCAGAGCTCAAAGAGCCTTCAGCAAAACGAATATTTAAGGCAAAATAAAGCCCTAAAAAACGCTCCTTTATTTGGCAAAACACTTTTTCAGTGCTATATTATCCTTCGTTACATATATATAATGCGGAGATTTTCATTATGAACCCCACTCTTATCACCAGTGCACAGAATAACGGCATCAAACATCTCGTCCGTCTGAGAGAACGGCGGGAAAGAGAAAAAGAAAAACTGACCGTCCTTGAAGGATACCGGGAGCTGACACGGGCCGATGAATATGGTATGACGATTACCGAAGCCTGGTTTTCTCCGGAACTTTTTCTCGGAGAAAATGAATACCCCCTCCTGGCTCATCTTGAAGCAAAAGGAGCAAAACTTTTTCAAGTCCCGCCCCATTTGCTGACCAAAGTCACCTACCGGGACCGCCCTGAAGGTCTCATTGCTGTGGCAAAGATGCTCAAGCACGATCTGAGTTCCATTCCTTTGCGTAAAGACGGCCTTTACCTTTTGGCAGAATCAATCGAAAAACCCGGCAATCTGGGTTCTATGCTCCGCAGTGCCGATGCCGCCGGAGCAGACGGGCTTATTATCTGTGACCGGCAGACCGATATATACAACCCCAATGTGATCCGTGCCAGCACCGGAGCTCTTTTTTCAGTTCCTCTTGCCGAAACAGACAATGAATCCGCCCTTGCCTGGCTTAAAGAGAACAATATTCTTTCCATTGCCACCACGCCCCATACCGACAAGTGCTATACGGATATTGATATGACGGGTCCTGTCGCCATTATTATGGGAACCGAACAGACCGGCTTGACCGATTTCTGGCTCAACAACGCGGACATCTCAGCAGTCATTCCTATGCTGGGAAAAATCGACTCCCTCAATGTTGCCACAGCCACCACCATTCTGCTTTACGAGGCGGCCCGGCAGCGTAATTTCAAAAAACGCTGATTTGTCTGTTTACAGGATCGACCGTTCAGGATCCTTGTACAGACATTCCCGCCGGAACGGCTTTTCATTTTCCGGTGCGGAGCGGAGAGTTTCTTCCCGCCCGCACCGGTTTATATTTCTGTTGTCTTTCCGCAGATTTTTTCAAACAAATGCAGCCGACAGCCGCACCGTGCCGGAAAAAAGCTGCATTCCTTCTTTTTCTTCAAGATCGAAGCGGATTTCATCTTTGACGTCCATATAGAGGATGGAATCATATTTTTGAAGCGGCAAAGCAGCAAAAATTTTTTCAAAACACTCCCACAGCATCCGGCGATCCGGTGAGATCCCCTTGACTTCAACGGTAAATTCATTGAGCGAATTGACACTCCGGGCCTTGCCGGAAACCAGCCTTACTTCAAATCCTTCTCTCACACCATACGGCAACGGGATCCTGTACACTTTTTCACTCATACCGCTTACATTTTCGACCCAGCGGGCCACCTTCTCTTCTGCAGTCAATATGTCCACAGTTCTTCTCCTTTTTATATTGAGTGGCGGGATTGCCAACAATGAGAAAAATGTCAAGTAAAAAAGTTTGACTTTTCGGGGAATCACTGCTATATTATATAGATGATGCACCGACAGTGCAGAGCGTATTCGGTATTTATAGTGGGTAAGCTCTCATAGCTCAGCTGGATAGAGCGGCTCCCTCCTAAGGAGCAGGTCATGCGTTCGAATCGCATTGAGAGCACCATTTTCTTGTCGTTGATCTTTCTGTGCTGTGTCAAAGGAAAACCTGACGGCAAATCTCTGCCGCCGTATGTTCCCTAATTCAAGCATCTCTTTCCCCCCGGGGGGACAGAGGATGCACAACCAAATGGATTGTATCTGACTATGAGCGAAACAACGCAGAAAAATGTTATGGTTTACAGCCGGATCGGCGGTAATTATCAGCTGTTGACAGATAACTTTGATCACCTGAAGTCGATACTCGAACTGGATGAAGCATTTTGGGCACTGAACTGCATCGACATCAATTCCCTGCGTATGGACCGTCGTTTCCTCAGTTTTATGGATGCCAACAACGATGGTAAGATCCGTACCGACGAAATCAGAGAAGCGGTCACATTTCTGCTGACTCACCTGAAAGACGGTTCCGGTTTTGAAAATGCTTCAGATGTACTCGACCTCAATCATATTGCTCCCGAAGCCGGAGCTCCTATGCTGGAGTCAGCCAAACTGATCCTCAAAAACCTGGGAAAACCGGAAGAAACAAAACTGACCCTCGCGGAGCTGCGTAATGACAAAGCCATCCGCAGCCGTTCCTACAACAACGGCGACGGAGTTGTCACTTCTGATGCTGAACAGTCCGACGAAATCAATGCCCGCATCGCTTTGATTATGCAGACCGCAGGCAGTGCGGATGATGTTTCAGGCCTCAAAGGAGTCAATCTTGCATTGCTTGACAAATTCACAGCTGAAGTCACAGCTTTTCAGAAGTGGGACGATGCCATCAAAAATGATGACGGAACACTTCTCTGTTTCGGCGAAAATACCCCCGCTGTTTACGCTGAATATCTCCTTGTAAAAGAGGATATCGACAACTTTTTCCTCAATTCTGAAACCCTGGAATTTTTCAGTGTCGAACCGGAACGGGTGGCAAAGAAAGATCTTGCCGCCGATGTGCGGGCTCCTCAGGAAGTCCGGGCTATGCTTGAAAAATCTGTCCTGGCACTCCCCAGAACAGACAGAACTCTCGATTTGAACGATAAACTCAACCCCCTGCTCCGGGATAAAGTCCACGGCTTTTTCGCTCTTGCAGAAGCCGCGGCCCTGCTGCAGGACGGCAAGCTGACCGCTGAAGAGTGGAACAGCTTTAAATCACGCCTTGCCCCCTATGACCAGTGGAACAAGGCAAAGCCCGCCTTTGCCGGCACCTATGCCGCCGTGGAAAGGCAGCTTCTTGACAGTGCGATCAACGACAGCACGATGGAAGAACTGAAAACAGCCTGTACCAATGACCTTAATGCCGGTACTGCTCTGGCCGGGATCGATGCACTGCACAAATTGATGCTTTATCAGCGTTATCTGAAGGAACTGCTCAATAACTTTGTTTCTCTTTCGTCATTGTTCAGTCTTGACACCCTTTCCCCGCTTCAGGCCGGAAAACTGATTATGGACGGCCGCCACTTCACACTGGCTGTGCCCGTCACCGACCTTGCTGAACACAAGCGGATCGTCACACCGAGCAATATCTGTGTGCTCTATGTGGAACTGTCGAGCACCTCTCCCACCGCAAAGGTTCCCTTCAAAAATCTGGCGGTGGCAGTCACATCGGGAAATATGCTCAATTTGTTCGTGGGCAAGCGGGGAATTTTCTTCGGAGCTGACGGAGGTATCTTTGATGCCAAGGTCACAGCCTTTGTGGAGCAGCCGGTTTCCATCAGCGAAGCCCTGAAAAACCCCTTCTACCGTTTCAGCAGCTTTGTATCTGAACAGATCAACAAGTTTCTCAATACAAAATCCGCCGGTGCTCAGAAAGAACTGGGGACCCAGCTTTCGTCCGGCAAAGTCCCTCCCCCGCCGGTCGCCGGCAGCAATCCCTCAATGCTCCTTATGTCCGGCGGTATCGGTCTGGCGGCTTTGGGAAGTTCAATTGCTTTTATTACCAAGCAGCTGCAAAACGTTTCCATTTGGGACATTCTTTCTGTCATCATCGGAATCATTCTGATTTTCGGCGGCCCCGTGGTCGCTATATCGCTGATCAAACTTTACCGCCGGGATCTTTCACGGTTCCTTGAAGCAACCGGCTGTGCGGTCAACCGCAAGATGCGTATGAGTTGGAAACTGGGAAATATTTTCACCTTTACGCCCGCTCTGCCTCCCGGCAAAAAAGTCCGTTCAAATTTTGTATCCAGACGAGTTGACGGCGTTTGGAAAAGCAGGCTGCTCTTTGTTCTGATTCTCCTTCTTGTTGCAGGCCTCTGCGGAGGAGTCTGGTATATGCGCGGCAAAGAAAGAGCCAAAAGAGCAGCACAATACCTCCCTGTCAATTCTGCTGTCAACAGCAAAACAAACTGCTCGCAAGCTGAAAAAAAGGATGTTTCAGCAAAGGGCAAAGCAGTTCCCGCAACATCAAAAACACCGGCTTCAAAAGGAGCCCCTGCCCCGCAAAAAGCAGCAGCTCCCCCAACAGCCGTCCCTGTAAAAAAATAAGCACACATTAACATAATCATCAGGAAAGGATATAACTATGAAAGTTCCGTTGCTTGACCTCTGCCCCCAGTACAACTCCCTCAAAGATGAGATCTTGAAGGAAATTGCCGAGGTTTGCGATTCCCAGCGTTTCATTCTCGGCGGCAAAGTCGAAAAACTTGAGGAAGAACTTAAAAGCTACTGCAATTCTGTCGGCTGCGTCGGCGTCACCAGCGGTTCTGATGCCCTGCTGATCGCCCTGATGGTCGAACAGATCAAACCCGGCGATGAGATCATCACCTCTCCTTTTACTTTCTTTGCCACCGTGGGAGCTATTGTCCGTGCCGGTGCCAAGCCGGTTTTTGCTGACATTGATCCTGTCACCTTTAACATCGACCCGGTCAAAACCGCCGAAAAGATCACTCCCAAGACCCGTGCAATCATCCCGGTTCACCTTTTCGGACAGGCCGCCGATATGGATCCCATTATGGAACTTGCTGCCAAGCACAACCTCTTTGTGATCGAAGATGCCTGTCAGGCTATCGGTGCTGAATACAAGGGCCGCCGGGTGGGTTCCATCGGTGACTACGGTGCTTTCAGTTTCTTCCCCAGCAAAAACCTGGGCTGTTTCGGCGACGGCGGAGCTGTCAGCTGCAATACCGAAGAAAGAAATGCTCTGCTCAAGATCTACCGCAACCACGGCCAGAGCGGAACTTATATCCACGACTATGTGGGCGGAAATTTCCGTCTGGACGCTCTGCAGGCGGCAGTGCTTTCCATCAAACTCAAAGCTCTGGACTCCTGGAGCGAAGCCCGTCAGCGTAATGCGGCTGAATATGATATTCTTTTCAAAGACCTGGTTGCCAAGGGTGCCATTGCAACTCCGTCAAAGGCTGCTTACGATGTGCGTCACATTTACAATCAGTATGTTATCCGGGTCAAAGGTGGCAAACGCGATGCTCTCAAGGCTTTCCTGGCTGAAAAAGAAATCGGCTGTGCCGTCTACTATCCTCTCTCTCTGCATCTGCAGAACTGCTTCAAAGATCTGGGCGGCAAACCGGGCGATTTCCCCGTCTGCGAAACTGCCACTTCAGAAGTTCTGGCTCTGCCCATTTATCCGGAATCCACTTCCGACCAGCGTCAGTATGTCTGTGAGTGCATCACTGAATTCTTTGCTAAATGAGCAGCTCTGTACGTTCAACAGCAGTCACCTACTGGCGGCTGCTTAAATACACAAAACCTTATTGGAAAGTCCTGACCATCGGCATCCTTGCGGGGATGCTGGTGGGCGGCTCACTTTTTGTTACGCTGATGTTCATCCCCAAGATGGTGAGTGCAGTGGAACCTGTCAATACAGTATCCTCCCTCTCGCCGGGGACTCAGACAGAAGGTGAAAACAAGCCGGTCAAGATGGATCCGAAACTTGCAGGGATCCTGAATCAGGCTTCTTCAGTTATTGAGGATTTTCATTTGCCGGCCAAGATAGAAGGGACTTCCGTCACAATAACCTGGCCCTCCCGGTGGCGTTTCGATATCGTTGATGCCAGGGGATGTATTGCCTGGCAGCTTTTAACGCTTTACGGCATTTTTTTCTTCCTTGCCTGGCTGATAAAAAATGTAGCTCATTATATCAACGGATTCTGTACCCGTTATGTGGGAGCAATGGCGATCAGAGATTTGCGTAATGAACTTTTCAGACATCTGACCGGCCAATCTATGAAGTTTTTTTCCGGCAGCGATACCGGAACCCTCATCAGCCGCTGTACCAATGATACTTCTGCATTGGAGTATTCCATTTCCCACAGCATTGAAGACCTGACCAATGCCCCGCTTCAGATCCTCGGATGTGTCTGTGCCATAGCAGTTGCGTGCCGGCAGTACGATAATTATGCTCTGCTGCTGCTGATCTTGTGTACCTTTCCTCTGGTCATATTGCCCATATCCGTGCTGGGCAGGGCCATTCGCAAGATCTGCAAAAAAAGCTATGCCTACATCGCCGTCGTTTTCTCACGGATGCACGAAACCTTTTTCGGCATATCTGCCGTCAAAGCCTTCAATACTGAAGAGCTGGAAAATGAACGGTTCAATGACACCAATAAGCGTTATGTCAAACAGGCCGTCCGGTGTATCAGGCTGCATATGCTTGTTTCCCCGACAATGGAACTGGTTTCTGTGACGGCGGCTCTGGCTTTTATCGTATACAGTTACAGCCGGGGAGTGACTCTCTCGGAGCTGTCTGCATTGCTTGCTCCTTTGTTTATGGCTTACCGTCCTTTGAAAGACCTTGCCAAGATCTTTGCTGCTTTGCAGAAGTCAATGGCCGGTGCGGACAGATTCTTTGAACTTATGGACACCCATATGGAACTGCCCGAAAAAGCAGATGCAAAAGAGGTAAAAGAATTCACTGACAAGATCACTCTTGAAAATGTCTCTTTTGCCTATGTTGACGGTCAACCCATTCTTTCTGATTTGAATTTTGAGATCAAAAAAGGAGAAATGGTGGCAGTCGTCGGAGAAACCGGTTCAGGTAAAAGCACCATTGCCAATCTGATCGCCAGATTCTATGATGTTTCCTCCGGCAGTGTCCGCATTGACGGAACCGATGTCAGGGATATGAAGATCTCTTCCCTGCGGGATATGATCGGCGTGGTGGGCCAGACCCCCATTATCTTTAATGAATCCATTGCCTACAATATTTCCTACGGCACCCCCGGTGCAACTCAGGAAGAGATCGTCAAGGCAGCCAAACTTGCCAATGCCCACGACTTCATTGTCGGCGGCAATCACGCTCAAGGATATGATTCCGACAGCGGTGAAAACGGCTGCCGTCTTTCAGGCGGTGAAAAACAGCGTCTCATCATTGCCCGGGCAATTCTGCGTAATCCCCCCATATTGATCCTTGACGAGGCCACCAGTGCCCTTGATACTGTTACTGAACGGATGGTACAGGATGCTTTGAACAAGGCTATGGAAAACCGTACTGTTTTTGCCATTGCCCACCGTCTGGCGACGATCCGTCACGCTGACAAGATCCTGGTCATCCAAAAGGGCCGGATCGCAGAAGCCGGAACTCACGAAGAGTTGATGAAAGCCAACGGTATTTACCGTCATCTTTACGAGACACAGTTTACCAGATGAAAAAACTCTATTTCACAGGTATCGGAGGGGCCGGAATGGCCCCTTTGGCCCAGCTGGCACTGGAATCCGGCGACCGGGTTTCCGGCTCCGACAGTGCGCCCTCCCCAAAGGCTGAACATCTCAAGGATCTGGGGGTTGAAGTCTATACAGCTCACAAAGCTGAACAGCTCCCCGCAGACACAGATTTGCTGATTTACTCCTCGGCAATTCCTGAAACAAATTGCGAAAGAGTCCGTGCCGCAGAACTGGGGATCCCCCAGTTGCGCCGGGGGGAATATCTGGGCGTTTTTGCTCAAAGATTCAAACGGGTAGCTGCGGTTTCCGGTTCTCACGGTAAAAGTTCGATCACTGCTATGCTGACCACCATATTGGAAAAATGTTCCTGCGATCCGGGAGCCCTCATCGGTGCCGCCCGGATGGAAGGAGAATCCGCTATGCTGGGAAAGGGCGATATCTTTGTCACAGAAGTTGATGAATCTGACGGCACCCATATTTGTGTTTCACCTTTTCTGGGCATTGTCCCCAATATTGACGGTGACCACGAGTGGAGCGTAGGGGGAGCGGAAGCTCTGAAAGAAAATTTCCGCACTTTCGGAAAAAAAAGCCGTATTCTGCTTGTCGCCGACACACCGGAACTCAAAAGTTTTTATGCTTTTCATCCGGCTCTTGAGCTTTGCGAACAACCTGAGACTTTTGGCAAATTCAAAGGTTTTATGGCTAAAAATGCGGCACTTGCTGTCAAAGCTGCCACCTTGTTGGGCGTGGACCACGCCCGGGCGACGGAGGCGGTCAACTCCTTTACCGGCATAGAAAGACGTATGAACCTTTTGAGTTCCCGCGACGGGGTTTTCATCCTGGAGGATTACGCTCATCACCCGACTGAAGTGCGTTCCTCTCTTGAACTGGTGCGGGAACTTTATCCTGATTTGCCCCTTCACGTTGTTTTTCAGCCCCACCGCTATGCCCGTCTGGAACGTTTTTTTGACGGTTTTGTCGAAGCCCTCAAGGGAGCCGACAAACTCTTTATAACGCCGGTTTTTGCGGCCTGGAGCGAAACAGGTTCTGTGGATTCACAAACTCTTTGCGACCGCCTCCCCAACAGTCTGCTGCGGGGAAATGGCTGGAGCGATCTGGCACAGGAGCTCCTTTCCGATCCCACGCCCCGGGTGGTACTGCTTCTGGGGGCGGGAGATATTTCTGTTTTAGCTTCTCTGCTCCGGGAGAAGTGACATTCTATGGCAAGGCGATACGCTCTGCCGGCTGATCTGGATGCTGAAAGCCGTCTGCAAACGGGGGCTTTTTACACGCCTGATCCCATTGTTGACTTTATGGTGGCGACGGTGCTTTCCGGGCGGAAATTTCCTTTGAGTATCTGTGATTACGCCTGCGGCGGAGGTGCATTTCTGGCGGGAGTGATCCGCTACCTCAAGAAAAATTTTCCCGCTGACTTTCAAAGTTACTGCCGGAATTTATGGGGCATAGATATCAACCCCAGTGCCGTGGAATTGGCCAGAAAAAATCTTCCTGAGATTCCTCCTGAGAACTTCATCTGTGCAGATACGCTCAACGGTACGATCCCGGAAAAATATTCCTTTGACATCATTATTGGCAATCCCCCCTACCGCTGCGGCGGCGTGCGGAACCGTGAAAGTTTTTCTGCAGAGCGGCAAAAGGAATTGAAAAAACTCTTTCCCAACAGTTTTGAATATAAAATGAACCTGTTTGCTCTTTTCATTGAACAGGCCTCCCGACTCTCTGATGAGTTTTCACTTATTATACCCGATACGCTGTTATGCGGCAGATATCTTTCAAAGCTGCGCCGTTATCTGACTGAAAACTTTTTCATCAAAGGACTTTTTGTAGTTGAGAAACCTGAATTTGATGCTTCTCCCGGCAATGTGGTCATTCTTCATACAGGTTCATCTGCTCCGGGATCCCTCACCCGCTGCTGCCGTTTCAAACCGGGTGAAGCTCTTGTGCAAAAGGAATTTCACACCATTGACCAACGCCGTTTTTTATGTGAAAGCCGCTGCCGCTTTCAGTTGACAAATTCCCTGAAAGAAGAAGAACTCATCGCAAAACTCTTCGCCGGATCAACCCCTCTGAAAGAATCATTCCACTTTGCAAGCGGCATTATCAGCCGCCGGGGCAAAAACTCCATTGTGACCACCACCCCCGGGGAATACACTCAGCCGGGAATCATCTACGGCAGAGAAATAAAACCCTTTGAACTCTCTTCGGAAAACTTTCTGCTGGATCTTGACCCCCAAAACATCAAAAGCGGCCTGGATCATCAACGCTTTTCAGGAGAAAAGATTTTTGTCAGACAAACAGGCAGTTCCCTCATCGCCGCCGTTTCACGGGAAAAACTCTATTCCCTGAATAATTGCCACGTCGGCACAGCCGCCGGGAATTTCCCCCTTGATACTCTGGCAGCTCTTTTGAACAGCACTGTTATGAACTGGCTCTATCGTTTTCTTTCCGGGGAACATAACCGGAATTTTGCCCAGATCGACATTGATCTCCTCAGAGAACTCCCCCTGAAACGCTCACCGGAATTTGACCGTTTCGCCGCCCTTTGTGCCGACACAGTTTCCTTGAGAAGGGAACTGGATGCCCGCTGTGCTGAACTGTACGGACTGACAGCAGAAGAAGCAAACTACATTGCACACCACTGATTTGAGCAAACTCCTTCTCTTGAAAACAACAAAAAAAGTGCACCTTGAACGGTACACTTTGAGAATTGAGTTTCTTCTTCAGGCTTCGGCAAAAGAAGAATAGAGATACTGGGGACTTTGGCTGTAAAGTTTCAACCGTGCAAGAGCCAGTTCGTTTTCCGGATCACACGCCTGAAGAGCTTTAAGCAGATAAAGTTCCTTGAGCTGGTATGTCCTCTGGATATTGTCACAGGCATTACTGCTGTTCCGGCTGATGATCTCCTCAAAAGAGCATTCAATATTTCCCGACAGCTCACTCCGGCGGAGCAGAGCTTCAAGCAGCGGAACCGCCTCAGGACAGGGTTTCTTTCTCAACACCGAAGTGAGTGCTCTGAAATGAGAAAATGCCAGTTCCGGCTTAAGTTCACTCAGCAATTTGAGGATCACACTTCTTTCACTGCCGTCTGCGATATTGGCAAGAGCAATAAGTTTGGCATCCAGGGGAGATGCCGCCGGACCAAACTGTCCCATTCCACGGAACTCCCAACCCTCATCCCAGCAAGATGCAGCCAGGGTGCGGACCAGGATCTCCCGCCCGCTGTCATCTTTGAAAAAGGCCAGCAAAGCAGCCAATTCAGGATCCTGTGTCTCAGCCATTTTCTGCCGGATACGGGGCAGATTTGCTTCCGGATCCCGGAATACTTCAGCAAAGTCGGCAAATTCAGGCACAGCCTGTTCCGGATCATATCCATCGTGCTCATAGAGGACACTTTCAGGCAGATTGCCCAGAGAACACAACATTCTCTGGAGTTCCTGAATATTCACATTGCGTACCGTCAGATTGCGATTAGTGGCCATTCCTGCGGCCAATCCGGCAGCAAAGCCCTGATTCTGCACATCAACTTCCATACGCACCACCGGCATCGCATCCCGGTGAGCACTGATTCCCAGTCCTGTCACCAGGATCCCGTCCAATCCGGCAGGCAGCAGTGCCCGGTAAGGGACTTTGGCTGTCAACGGTTCTTCCGATGTAGCTTTAAGCAAAAAGAGACCGTGAACAGTAAACCCGTGAGTATCAAAATTGCTCTGGGCATCCACAATGGTGTCGTGATAACATCTGCCCAAAAGGAAATCTTCAGGTTTCAGCTGCAGATCCCCCACGATACGGCGTCTTTCGCGGGTTCCGATCACGGCGGCGATATCAAATTCATCGGCATATTTTTCCCGGCCGCGAACCCAGGCGGAAGTTGCATCCAAAGCATCTGTATCACTGACAAAACAGTAGTCACAATTGGCATATCCGACTTTTGGGTTGGCCCGGCTGACACCGCTTCCCTGCAAGGCAGCTTCTCCCGGGGCGGCAAATTCGCAAACGGCTCCGGCGGCGGCAGCCACATCGGCATTTCCTGTGGAATCGATCACAGCAGAACCTTCAACCAGGCGGCAGCCGTCGGGAGAGGCACTGATAACGCCGCAGACCAGATCGCCCCGGCGTAACGCTCCCACAGCAATGGTATTGAACCAGATATCAACGCCCCCTCTGTCGGCGGCACGGAGAAAATGATGTTGTTTCCATTCGATATCCCACCGTCTTCCTTCGGCCGGATACTGAGTATTTTCGCCCATTTCCGCCACGCTTTTATCCAGTTCACAGCTGTATCCCCGGCGATTGCCGAACCAATAACTGGCAATACGTCCCTGAGTGGTCAATCCCCCCAGGTGAGAGGAACTTTCAAGACAGAGGACTTTGGCGGAGCTGCGGGCCGCTCCCAGAGCAGCGGGAGCACCGCCTGTACCGCCGCCGGCGACGATGACACCGGTGCGAAAAGTTGCAGGAATGGAATTCAAACGGAAAGGTATCTTGGGCAACTTCCGGTAGCGGGGACAGTTTTCAAAGCGAACTGCGGCATATTCTCTTGCCACCGCATCGCCGGGGATAGAAATATTTTCCCCGGGAGCACACACTTTAAGCATTTCGAGAGCACCTTTGGCATCAGTAACAAAAGGAAACTTCTCACAGGGGGTGAATCCGCTTGCCAGTGCAGAAGGCAGCAAAAAAGTACAACTGTCGGGTGAAAACACCTGTTCAGGAGCCCAGCAAAGCTGCCGCATTTCTTTTTCCACCTTGCATATTTCTGTCCAGTCACCGGTTTCAAACCAGAAAGAAGCAGATGCCCGGTAGGTGAGATAATTTTCTTCGCCGAAAGAAAAACCGGGGTTGAGCTGAATCACGTCCACCGCCCCGGAATTCTGAGGCGGAGCTCCGATCAGGATCCGTTCAACGGTGTAATCTCCCGGAACAAAAGAACGTTTCGGAGCCCCGGCGACAACACTGCTCCAACGGCGCATCGAACCGTCAAGAAGGACTTTGGCACGCACAACGGCAAATCCAGAACGGCTGGCAAGAAGCAATCCGGCAAAGTTTCCTTTTTCGTCCTCAACACGCCTCACAGGGAAACAGCGATAGAGAAAAGGAACACGGGCCTTTACAAGCTGCCGCTCCAGAAGGCGTTTCACCTCCATAGGCCGGGGCAGAAATTTGGGAAAACGGGGGAAAAGTTCCAAATCAGGAACTGCAGCGTGAAAATCCAGTGTACTGCCGGGATCATCTCCGCAGTAATTGCGGGGCATTGCAGCAAATACAGAAACATCTTTCTCAGCCAATGCGACGGCAGCACGGACGGCACTAACGGACCCGCCGGCAACTATCACGTCCACATCAGCGATAACAGGTACGTGGATGACCATTTATTACTTCTCCAAAGTTTCAGAATAAGCAGAAAGAAAGTCGCGGAACTTGG
>JAZUPO010000247.1:0-14897 GCA_045605205.1 Victivallaceae bacterium | reverse complement strand
ATTGGATGTGCACTTTGCGGTCTCGCTGTGGGAATTATGTGGCCGGGAACGATCTCTCTTTCTTCCCGTAAATGTCCTGGCGGAGGTACAGCGATGTTTGGCTTTTTGGCGTTAGCCGGTGATCTTGGTGCAACAGCAGGACCAGTCTTAGTCGGGAAAATTGCCGAAATAACAGACGAAAACCTGAAAAACGGATTGCTTGCAGCAACAATATTCCCTATTTGTATGACACTGGCTCTTTTATGGCTCTGTAAAAAATCTAACACACCTGAAGCGAATTATAACAAACAATAAGGTTATATTTTGATAATGATATATTATCAGAAGAAGTATGAAAGTCCAGATTGACACGAAAAATTAATTATTGTCTGTAATTTTCGATGTATATTATGCAGGAAGGTTGTGTTTCTTTTTACAGCACACCTGACGGTGCTTAAATATATCCAAACTGTATTATACAGAAAAATCCGCATAAATTCTCCCGAAATTCTCTGCTGTCAATGTTTAAGCTGACTCAAATTCTTTCAGCCGGAGTTATTAAATATACCGGCTCCCTGATTCTCTAAAACACTGAAACACACGAAAATTTCTGATATTTTCTTTTTTTTATTGTTTATTACTTGAAATAATCTTTTTGCAACAGTATTGTATAGCAGGGTATGGAAATATCGGTGGAAAGGGATATGGGCTCCCGATTTCAGACGGCGTCCAAGCCGCTGCCTCAAGAAAAAGGTATTCACTATCCCCGAAACATACCGTGCCGCATCATAGCAAAACCAGACATCCTCCCGCGGTAAAACCTGCCCCCGCGGGCGAGACCGGCAGGAAAATATGATATGGCCCGGCCGGGGGAAACGGTATCCGCCCCCGGAACTGAAGTCAAAACGGAAGGATGTACGGCAAAACAAAGCGACAGACCTCTGAAAAAATGATAGACAGGAAGTCTTTAACGAAATATTAAAATAAGATGTTCGGATAGGCCGAATGTCATAAAACAACAGGAAAGAAAAATGAAAAAAATTATGACTCTTATAACCAGTATCGGAATAATACTGGCCGCTTCCGGAGTAGATGCTATTTACAAAGGAACTTCTGCAGATAAAGCGGTATGTTACTATAAGTCACGCAAATTCTACAGCGATGCAAACTGTAAAAATATGATTTTCAACCACCCCGGCAATGAAGTCGGCAAAGAAGCCAATATCCCCTATGGAAAAGCCCTTTACAAACTGAGCGGCGGCAGGATCTACAAAGGGGCTTCTGCCAATAACAAAAAGGCGTGTCTTGCCACCATTGTGGAAACAAAAACCAAACGCGGCGATATCGTGGAAGCAAAAATCTATAAAGGCTATGTAATTGCACGGGATATCGTGGAACAAAATGAAAAGGGTGGCGTGAAGATCATCAAATCCTACAACCTTTCTGCTGATGGCGTTAAAGTCGTGCCTATGAAACCGATCTACACGATCAAAGGCAATAAGATGTACCGTGGAGATTCCACCAACGACAAAGACTGCCTCCTTAACTGGAGAGGTAATTTCAACGGGGCAAGATTGCTTTTTATTGCTGTTGAATTCGCAAAATAATCCTTTTTACAGAAGTTTTAAATATGAAAAAGTTGATTTCAGGACTCATTACAGCCTTTGTGTGCAGTTCCGTGCTCTATGCCGCTCCGGTCGTGACCGTATGCAATGGGAACGGCAGCACCAATGTAAAATTTTCCGTCGAATATAACAAACCCTACTGGACTGTGGGGAAAGGTCGCTCCACTACCAACAGAATCTTCCGCTATGACGAAGGTACCCGCCGGATTATGCCGATCCGCGGAGTATGGCTATTGGAATTGAAGACCTCCACCCCCAACCGTCTTGTTGACAATAAAGGTAAGGTTATTCTTGAATACAGAAATGGAAATATTTACAAATCAGGTAAAAGTTCACCGATTGCAATATATAAAAACAATGCCTTATTCAAGGGGAGCAAATGTATTGCCAACTTCCGCAACGGAAAATTGCCTCTGGGGCTGGTATTGACTATTGCGGCCCAATACTACCTCGCTGAAGATTTGAATTTTAAGCCACTGGATTTCACAGCTCCAACGGCAAAATCCAAAGAGGTAAAACTTTTCATTCTCTCTCTTCCTTTTAAGAAACAGGCTGTAACAGAATACTCTCAAAATGGTAAAGTTATCTATACTTTCCGTAATGGTTTTATCTATGAAGGCAAGGCTTTGAAAGATGATACGGCTGCAGCCAGGTACGCCGTCAGTCTGGGGAAGTTTGCTCTTGTCGGCAAGAAAAAATCAAAGAGAGTCTATATCGTTCATTTCTACGATCTGAAAAATAAAACTTCTGTCCCGTTGTATACTGCTCAATGCCTCGTCCGTTACGCACTTTTTGCAGGAAATTCCATTACAGACAATCCTTTACTTCATATGGGAGGTGATGGAAAGATTTATGCAGGCTCTCAAAACAAGGCACCTATTGCCTGTATTAACAAGGATGGATCCAAAGTTTACAAAGGAACTAAACCCGAAGGTACACCCGTTCTGTCTGTAAAAGGAAACCGGATCAATTACTGGGTTGATTGGTTTATCTGGAGCAAAGTATTGGAAAAAGAAATCACTGATTATCTTAAGGCCAATCCGGATGCCAATAAACCGTTCCCGGCTAAAACCAAGTGATATATTATTTACAATCCACCAGGGCGGAAGAATAATTCCACTTGGTCTGCATTTCCGGCCATATCAAAGAACAACCGGAAGTTCACATTAAATATAATAGATCCGTTGTTTCAAAAGACATCTGTGAAGCAGCAAGAGCAATGCCGGGAAAGAAGCGTTTTTGCTCCAACAGGGGCAGCGTTTTTTTCCCGGCGGCATATTGGGCAATTTTTTATCCACGGGACCTATAACAACGTGGCTATCTGCCGCTCATCGTCCAGTCATCTATGGATATTTTCCTTTCTGATTTTCAGCAACCGTTCCAATTGGAAGTTTTTGAATATATGTGCCCGCCAATTATCGCCGCAACGCCATAGATCCGGCCGTATATCCGGATCAAGATGACAATATTTTCCGGACAGCTGATAATGCTTTTTTATATCGTCATCCAAAGCTAAATCATCGTATTTCCGCCAATTAACTTCTTCCAAATTGCCGGGTGCATACCCCTGACCGGGTAATTCCGGAATGGGCAGAGAGAGCATCGTTCCGTCTTCCGGAACGGGGCTCGGGCCGCCGCCGGAAACAGAATCAAAGCCTTTCCGGCTCAATACAATACGCATCCTGGTCATCTTATGAAGTCAGCTGTGCTTTTTAAGGATTTCTCACTTAAAGATGTCGTAGACTTTTTTGCAGCTGTCCCAGGCTTCTCTGCTGCTGCTTCCTGACGGAGGCGGAGCATCCGGAGAAAAAGTTTTTCCGGTTGCCTTCTGATATTCAGCTCTGGCAGACAATTTTGCCCGTCTTGCCTGAGATTCGCCCTGCATACGGTAACTTTTGCTCATAGATGAAGCATACAAAGCAAGGACATCGCTGCGGTGATTGAGTTCCTGAATTTTTTTGTTGTAGGCGGCTCTTGGAGCTTCCATAATATATCCCAGGACTCCGTATGAATTGGTATCATCGCTGTTAAAAGACTCCGGCAATTCATCATTTTCCATTTTCTTCAGAAAGATGACCGCCCGTTCTTCACAGGAGCTGTTACCGATATATTTTCCGGTACGCATCACTTCTATTGCTTTACGCATCGAAGCCTTGGCACTGGCTTTGTAATTTTGGTTCCATTGCAGCATAGCAAGAGAAACATAATCAGAAGCAAGGTTGATATCAAGAGTATTAGTTCTGATCTGCCCCTTCACAGCAGATATTGCACGGATATAATTGCCTTCTTTCCAAGCCTGCGATGCCTTTTTGCTGTATTCCCAATATTCATCTTTGGTTTCTGAACCCATTGTTGACTCCAGCATAAAATACCGCTCTTTCATATCCGCCTTAAAGGTCGCATCCGACACACTATTTATTCCGGAGGCGGCTGTTGAAGCAGAGGAGGTTGTGGTAGACGTTGAAGGCGTCACATTTGTAACAAAGGTTGATTCGAGCATTTGATGACGCTGACGGCGGTCGGATTCAAAAGCGGAATTGGTGCGGCTGCCGGTGGAGGGGGCAACAATGGGTGCAAGGGACCACTGCTGTTGTCTCTGTCGCAAAGGTTGCTGTTGACGGGGCTGTACCTGGTGACAGGAGTGCTGCTGTCCCCATCGCCACTGCTGTTGACGCTGTTGAGCCTGTCTCTGACGCTGCTGCACTTGCCGATAGGATTGCTGCTGCTGCCATCGCCACTGCTGCTCACGCAGCTGTGCCTGACGTTGACGCTGCTGCACTTGCTGATAGGATTGCTGCTGCTGCCATCGCCACTGCTGTTCACGCTGCCGGGATTGCTGCTGACGCATCCAGGGATTGGCAGCCAGAGAAAATTCTGCTGTCAGAATCATTACACAATATAATATTTTCATAGCTTTCTCCATTCCTTGCATACTTTCGCTGACACAAAACATTTGCCACATTCCTCAAATTATCAGCCGGGCTTAAAGACTTATTTTTTTGAGGCTCCGGTGTTTTTGAATTCCACTCTGGAAAGAATCTGCAACTGATAGACGGTGAAGCCGATCAGGATAAAGGCGAGCATCCACGCCGCCGCAGTCGCAGGACCGAAATTCAAATAAGTAAAGGCTTTGTACCAGATATAGAGTCCGGCCGTTTCAGTTTTGGTCGCAGCATCGCCGCCTGTCATCACAAGAATATTCCCCGTTGAATGATACCAGGAACTGATAAATGCTCCTACAAAGTTGATAACGATCAGGGCCTTTAAAGTGGGAAACACCACAAAGAGGATCTTATCAATAAAGGTGGCTCCATCAATGTCCGCAGCTTCATAGTAATCTTCAGGGATCCCTTTGAGGGCAGCCAGATAAATCAAACATCCGGGTCCCATTCCGGCCCACACCATAGGGATCACACAGGCGATCATAGCCGTGTTGGGATTGAAAAGCCAGCGGTAGGGCTCAGTGTTGGTCTGGATCAGACGGGGCAGGAATTGAGAAAGGATCTGACCGGCAGATTCGTGTGCAGGAAAGAGTACCGGGAATGCAAGAGCACTCACGGCTCCGAAAAGGATAAGTCCCACAATTATAAAAATACACATAATCCCCCAAAGCCGGTAAAAGGCCAGACGCCGGGCAAACATAAAGCAGATGAACATCAATATTCCTCCGATCCCCACAAATCCGATAGCGGGAATGCTCAGCACGATCTGGTTCAAGGCACCGAATTCAGAAGGCTCATAAAACTGTTTCCACAAGAGCATCGTCACAAGGCCTGAAATAACTGCCGGAAGATAGTAGATCATACGGAAAAGCAGCTTCCCTTTGGGAACTTCCTGAAGCAGCACCGCAAGGATCATAGGCGGCAGGAAGGTCAGACAAATCACCAGCAGAGAGTAGCGGAACGCATTCCAGACAGAAGACCACCAATAGCTGTCCACGATCAGATTTCCGAAGTTATCCACCCCCACCCAGGCAGATTGTCCGATGATCTTGTAATCCTGAAAGGCCATTACAGATCCCCGGGCAAGAGGAACATACTGCCAGAGCAGGATCGTCAGCACCGCAGGGATCAAAAGGACATACGCCCAGAAATAACGGCGGAATCCCCAGGTTTCCTGTTTGACCCCCAGAATACTTTTGGGCGGGGTGAAAATACGGAAGATCTTGCGGAACACAAAAAAGTACGCCACCAATATGCCCAGCAGCACGCAGCAGGCGATCACCCGGCGTTTGGTACGTTCGGCAGAACTGATGTCACCGATCATCAGTTCATTGGCCCGGGCCTCAGCATCGCGAATGATCTTGCGAAGCTGTTTCGTGCGGAGTTCCGGGACACTGGAAAGTTTGTCATTCAAAGCCAGATACTCTGCCAGCTGCAGAGGATTGGACATCTGTTCATAGGCAAAGTTGGAATTTTTGCCGTAAGGTTCAGGTCGTCCGGTTTTGATCGCCACATCGTACAGTTCGAGCATCTCTTTGGGAGACAGACGCAGCAGATCTTCGTATCCGTATTTTTTCAGGTACTTGGGCATAACAAACTGTCCCATACCGCCTTCTACCATAACCCGGGTACGGACACGCTGGGCATCTTCACTGTCAAGGTGGAACATATATTCCCAGGCGGCATCCTGAATAACAGGATCGGTAACACCGGCAAACATACCGAACATCCCGCAGTTCAACTCACCGCCCCGGTGACGTACTCCTTTTTCATCGGGATAGCCCATAGGCACGGGAGCCATACCGTAAATATCAGGATGAAAGCGGCTCATAACACGATCGTCAATATAGGCCATATGGATACCGATCTCACCGTTGGCCCATTTGTTGCCGGCACGGGAGTCTTTGTAAGCATATCCACGGCGGACAACTCCTTTTTTATCGACCCATCTTTCAGCAGAAAGTTTGGTATAGAAATCAAGAGCTCTCAAGCCTGCTTCTGAACCGAAAGAGCACCGCCATTTGCCGCTGGCGGGATCCTGTTCCATAACCTCTCCGCCGGCACACCATAAAAAGGTGATCCAGTACCAGGATTCGGCTTTCCCCCGGCCCAGCAGTATACCGTAGATACCATTGCCGGGATCACTGATCTTGCGGCAGGCATCCAGCAGTTTTTCCCAAGTCCAGCTGGCATCGGGATAGGGGATCTTGTGTTTGTCAAAGAGGTCGCGTCTGTACATCAGCACTTTACCCACGGGCGTACCACCCCGGGGCAGAGTCCAGAAATGTATTTTACCGTCAGGCCCCATTCGTTCCAGTACCGGACGGACTTTGGGGTGGATACGGTCTTCAAAAAGCTGTTTGCGTTCATCGGGAGTCAACTTTTTGATAAAGTCATCCAGTGGATGCAGAAAGTTGTTTTGGATATAGTTGTCAGATTTTCTGAAGTTGATCTGGAGCACATCGGGAGCCATATTACCGGCAATGGCCAGCAGGTCATTTTCCACGCCTTCCACCTGGATCCCTGAAAAGGGTTTCAGGCGGACTTCCACATTATCCCAGTTGTAGTTGCCGTATTTGGCAGGATCAGCCTTGTATTTGGCGGCATATTTCTTCTTGAAACGAACCGGAAATTGTTTAACAAAGTCAGAAATGATCGCACTGATTGCCCGATTGTAAACATCTGTGCTGGTCGAATTGGGCAGACCGTCCACAGTCAGTTCGATAACAGTCTTGCCGGTGACCTGATCGGTAAACACCCTTCCAGCGTGAAGAGGCAAAAAGAAACAGCTTACCAAAAGGAGTGCTCCTGTCACAGCATTGACGTTTTTTAATATACTGCTGACAACAATAGAGAAGTTTTCAAAAAAGCGGGACATCGTATCTCCTGAAAGGTTGAATTTCCGGCTGTTGAATAAAATCAAGATAAAGTCTTGAATAATATAGCACACCGGGGGAGAAATGTCAAATTTTCACAGTTTAAAGTCAGTAATTATGCAATATATATCAGAAATTCCTGTGAAGGGCCGTATCGGCTTTCAGGGTTGAAAATTTTTCTTTAATTTGTCTGGAGTGATATATCGCTTGCACCACCGCCCGTTACCCTGGATGACTTTTTTCTGTCAACCGTCTCTTTACAGGAAAATAAGACAAAAAAAACGCCTTTTTTAAGAAAATGCTTGCAAATGTCTCTGTTCGGCAGTACATTTTATATCAGTATCAATTTTATACCTTAGAGGAACGGTCTTTCCGTAAAACATTATGGCATCAATCAGAAAAATGAATCTTACACAAGGGGTGATCCCGATCCAGATCATCAAGTTTATGACTCCCCTTGCCATTACGTTTGTGACGCAAATCCTTTTTCACACCACCGATGTGATCGTAGTGGGGCGTTTTGCCAAAAATGCCGAACACGCCGTGGCTGCCATAGGCAGTTCCGGACCTGTCACCTCTATTCTGATGACGATCTTTCTGGGAATGGGGGCAGGTGTCAGTGCCGTAATTGCCCGTTTTATGGGGGCAAAGGATTACAAAAATGTCAGCCGAACGGTACACTCGTCCATTGTTTTGGGAATGGCTTGCGGCGTGTTTATTCTGACAGTTGGATACCTTTTTGACAGAATCGCGTTTCAAATGCTCCGGGTTCCGGAAGCGATTATGGAGGATACTCTTGCCTATTTCCGGGTAGTGCTGGCAGGGATCCCTGCCGTTGTGATCTATGCTTTCGGCTGCTGCATCCTGCGTTCTGTGGGGAAACCAAATCTGCCGATGGTGATCCTCTGTACATCGGGAGTTGTCAACGTGGTGCTGAATATTATTTTTGTAACTCTCTTTGATATGGAAATAATGGGGGTTGCCTACGCCACTGTGATCGCTCAGCTGCTATCGCTGGCAATGATTCTCGGAGCACTTCACAGGGCTCACGGGGCGTACAGATTTCTGTTCGGCAAATTGTTCCGGATAGATTTCCCCATATTGGGCAAAGTCTGTTATAATGGTTTTCCGGCGGGACTTCAGAGCGGCTGTTTTGCTATTTCCAATCTGCTTGTGGTCCACGCCAACAATGAATTCGGTCCCGGAGCCATTGCCGCGACTTCTGTGGTGGGCTTTGCGGCGGGGGGACTGATCAACAGTATCGCCAACGCACAACACCAGACCTTGATCACCTTTACAGGACAGAATATGGGAGCAAAGAAAAAGGACAGGATCCTGAAAGGGCTTTTCTGGAGTATTGGTTATGCACTGCTGATCGGTATTACTTTCGGGTGGCTGGCCTACTTTACATTGGATGCCTGGCTGCCCTGGTGTGTCAAAAATCCCAGTAAAGAGATGATTGAATATTCTTATATCAGAGCCACGCTTCTTTTGCTGCCCGGATTTCTCTTTATGATCCTTGATGTTTTGTCCGGTACATTGCGCGGTCTTGGCTATTCCCTTTTGCCTACTGGTATATCTATATTCGGGATTTGTTTTTTCCGTGTATTCTGGGTTTTCTGTCTCTTCCCGCTTTTCTCAAAGAATTACTGGATACTGATCTTGAACTTCCCGGTTTCTTATTTGCTGACGTCCACCATCCTGGGAATAGCGTTGGTGGCAGCTTTGAAAAAAATCCCCCCTTCTCTTGTGTCTTCGTCGCCTGAATCAAAGTAAATTTGAAATTTTCTGACTGAAAGGAGAAAAATGAAAATAATTGTTTTACTGTTTTTCTGTTTTGTAAGCTCTTATGCGATTTGTGCAGCTTCACCTGACAACTCTATGCGGGATCACCGTATTTTCGGTGAGTCTTTGCAAAATTATTATCAGGAGCTGTTTGAAGAAAATTTCCGCAAATATGAAAGCCGCATTGCCAACGCTCAGACCCGTGCAGATGCCTTGAAAATCGTTGAAGATGCCAGAAAACGGGTCAAAAGAAGCTGGAAATTTCCCAAAGAAAAATCCCCCCTCAATGCCAGAGTTCTCAAAAAAACCGACCTTAACGGAATAATTCTTGAACACATCATTTTCAACAGCCGGAAAAATTTTACGGTCACAGCCAATTTTTACATTCCAGCCCGCCCCAAAGGCAGGATCCCGGCTGTACTTTTTGTGCAGGGGCACGATAACTCCGGCAAAAGAAACCGTACCTATGCCACCGTTTGCGAAAATCTCGCCCGCAGAGGCATTGCAGTTCTTTCAATCGACCCCATCCAGCAGGGAGAACGGGATCAGTTTTTCAACCGGATCAAGATCAACTGTGCTTTGGCACACAACCGCTTGAACCGTCAATTGCTGGCAGTTGGGGAAACAATGTCTGATTGGCGTACTTATGACGGGATCCGTGCCGTGGATTATCTGCTCAGCCGTCCGGAAGTCGATCCGGAACGTATCGGCATCAATGGGCAATCCGGCGGCGGAACTATGACCGCTCTTATTTTTGCCAACGATGAACGGATCAAATGTGCCGCTCCCAGCTGTTATATCACGTCCTTCTGTGCTAATGTGCAAAATGAACTTGCTGTCGATGCGGAACAGGTCCCCGCAGGATTTCTTGCAGAAGGCGGAGAAATGGCGGATCTGATCCTTGCCCGGGCGCCCCAGCCTTACCGGATCATCGCACAAAAAGGAGATTTCTTTGACATCAGAGGAGCCCGGAAAACCTATCAAATGGTCAAAAAGGTCTACACTCTTCTGGGTAAACCTGAAAATATTTCTATGACGGAACACTCCGGGAGACACAGTTACTCCCCCGCAGGCCGGCAGAGTGCTTATGAATTTTTCACTTCTGTTTTCGGATTGAAAAATTACAGTACGGAACATAAATTGTCGGTCAAAACTGCCGAATTGAATTGTCTGGATAAAAATGGTGTCAGCGGCTTGAAAGGTGAAAAAAATGTTGCTGCTCTCGGTAAAGAGTATGCCGCCAAACTGCGTATTGAACGCCGGAAAAAACCCCTTGACAAAAAGGGCCTCAGAGAAAAACTTACACAACTTCTGAAAATCGCCCCTGTCCCGGAAAATCCCATTTACCGTTCTTTGCGTATGACAGAGATCGATTCAAAACTGTTTCAGCGGGTGGGTATAGTTCCTGAAAAATATATCACTGCGACTTTATTTTACTTTGACACGGGGATCGATTTTGAACTCAGGGCCAACAAAAATGTGGTTCTGATGCTGCCGGATATTTCGGTTCGTGAAGAGCTGGTAAAATATTTTGACAAATCCTCCGCCCGTTCTCTTTTTGCCCTTGATCCCCGGGGAATGGGGGAGTCTGAACCTTCCACCGTTGACCGGTTCCGCCGTTTGTACTGGGATTACGGAGCCGATTATCACTTTGCCTCTCTCGGACTTTTTCTCAACAAATCTTTCTTCGGCAGAAGAGTATACGACATTTTGTGTACCATCAATCTGCTTCATAGCCACGGTGCGGAAAGCATTACCCTGAAAGCCTTTGGCAACAGTCGCTATCCGGCTCTTTTTGCGGCGTTGCTTTCGGACAAAAAAGTTAAGATCGAACTTGCCGGGGGCCTTCCTGCAACTTATGAACAGGCCTTTGATGATCTGACTTCCCCCATTCCGCAATCCTGCGTACCTTACGGCATTCTTAAGATCGCAGATATTGATGAAATCTACGCCCAGTGCCTCAAAGCAGAATGAAATAAATTCAAGGTCCTGCTCGTTTTCAGATATATCACCGGAAAGTGAAAAAGCAATGACCGATCACCGGCACCAGATCCGCCGACGCGGGCAAAAAAATGCCGCCGGCTCCTGGGGCAAGCGGCAGTGTTTTGGCAATTATTCTGAACGCAGCACAGTAATGGGGTTCTGCTGGGCCGCCTGCCAAGCGGGATAAGTTCCAAAGATCACTCCCACGATACAGGAAATGGCAAGAGCCAATACGATGCTCCACCAGGAATAGATCGTTTCCATACCGCTGTAATTGGTAATGATTTTTCCCAGACCGACACCCAAAAGAATGCCGGTGATACCGCCGGAAGTGGTCAGAAAAACCGTTTCGATCAGGAATTGCAGCAATATATCCGACTTCTGGGCACCGAGAGCCCGGCGGGTACCGATTTCCTTGCGCCGCTCGTAGACACTTGCCAACATAATGTTCATAATGCCGATACCACCCACCACCAGAGAAATGGCAGCGATGGAACACATCACGATGGTAAAGATGTTCTGGGTACGCTCCCGCTGACGCAGAAGTTCCAAAGGCACCACCATACCCCAGTCTTTGGTGGCATCGTGCATCTTTTCCAGATAACCTGCAATACGTTTTGAGGTGTTGTCGATAAAGAAGGTGTCATTGACCTTCACAAGGAAGAGGTCATATTCCACCCTTGTGATTTTGAACTGCCGCCCTTCCCTCAGAAATGTATAGTCCTTGAAAAGGGTTTTGGCAGTAGTCATAGGGATCAATATCATATCGTTCTGACCGCCCACTTCAGGCAGTTGGGTGGCGTAAGGGTTGTCAAGGATGCCGATGACCCGGAATACGTGATCCCCGATCCTCAGATTGCTGCCGATGATCTCTTTGTCCCCCAGAGTAAAAAGTTTGTGTTTCACACTCATACCGATGACACACACTCTTGAATTGTTGTCAAAGTCGATCTTGTTGAACCAGCGGCCGTCTACGATCTCTGCGGCTGTTTCATCCAGAAATGCTTTGTCACTGCCCACCAGTTTCAAGTCCATCCGCTGAAGACCTTTCAGGATCTTGTTGCGGGTATCAAAAAGAGCTGTGATCCGTTCCACGTTGTCCATACGGGAAATGTGACTGCGATCCTGTTCAGTGAGTCCGAACCGCTCCATCACACTGGCGTTATCGCTGGAACTTTCGCTTTTTCCGTCAATGGGGGGGCGGCGTGAAAAGACGATGATCTTGTCGATACCCATAGCTTCGATCTGGGCAAGAGCAGAGTGCTTGGCCCCTTCGGAAATAGCCAACATAGCGATCACACTGCCCACACCGAAAATAACGCCCAGCGAGGTCAGCAAAGAACGCATCTTGTGCAGCAGAAGATTGCGGAAAGACATACTGATCAAATCCCGGACGAGCATCATTTGGCCACCTCCGCTTCCTGCTGTTGTTGCTGCTGACGGGCGATTTCCCACTCAAAAAGCCGGTTGTCGATGCGGCCGTCCCGCAGACGGATGATTTTATCATAATGAGGCCCCAGAGCCGGGTTGTGGGTCACCATAACAATGGTCACATTCTGTTCCCGGTTCAATTCGTGAAAAAGCTCCATAATCTCATTACTTGTTTTTTCGTCAAGGTTTCCGGTGGGTTCATCTGCCAGAATAAAGGCAGGGCTGTTGCTCAAAGCCCGAGCAATAGCGATACGCTGACATTCACCGCCGGAAAGCTGTGTAGGCTTATGCCCGAGGCGGTGTCCGAGGCCGACCCGCTTTGCCAGTTCCAGTGCCCTTTTGGCACGGACTCTTCCCGGGACTCTGGCGTAAAGCATAGGGACTTCGATATTCTGTTCCACGGTCAAAGCGGGGAACAAATTGAAACTCTGAAAAATAAAGCCGATTTTCCGGTTGCGGATCGTTGCCTGTTCCACGTCAGTTAGATCGCTGACATCGATCCCTTCAAGGAGATATTCGCCGGATGTGGGTACATCAAGCATCCCCAGGATATTCAACAACGTGGATTTGCCGGAACCCGACGTTCCGATAAACCCGACAAATTCCCCCCTTTCGACTTGTGCATCGATCCCTTTCAGAACAGGGACCTGCAAGTCGCCTGTTATATAGGTCTTGCGGATATCTTTCAAATGAACGATGGTCTGCGACTCAGCCATTATTTTCCATCCTGACTTTTCTGATAGGGACGATAGAGGTAGACCACATCATTTTCCTGCAGACCGGATTTGATTTGGACAAAGTTGTCGTTGGACTCGCCGATTTCAACAGTGACCTCCTGGGGGCCGCCCAGACCGGAACGGTAAACAAAGAAGCGGTCGTTTTCTTCAAAAACAGCTTCAATGGGTACAAAGAGCACTTTGGGGATGACCTTTGTGACCACGTGGATCTGGACTGACATACCGTTGACCAATTTGGCGGACTGTTTATCCAGTTTCAATTTGGTCTTGTAGATCTTGGGGGAAGCACTGTCCCAAGAGACCATATTGACAGGGAGTGTGGCGATGTGTGAAATGGTGGCATCGAATTTTTCACCCGGCAGCGAGTCCGGAGTGATAGTCGCTTTGTTGCCGACCTGAACCTTGGAGCGGAACTGTTCGGGCAGGTCAAAGTCAACCACCAGATTGGACATTTCAGGGATGGTGATCAACACCTGTCCGCGGCCCACTTCGATACCCAGTTTAACGTCGATATTTCCCCAGCGGCGGTCGGGGTCGCCGTAGATGACAACGCCGTCTTCGGGGGCACGCCACTCCATCATAGGCATATATTCTTTGTAACGCTCAAGCTGTTTCGTCACCCAGCGTACCCGGCGGCGCAGGTTTTCCATAGATTTACGCTGCTGGATGGCTTTGGACTCTGTGGAGATCTTCACCTTTTGCAAGGTCAATTTTGCCTGGTCGTAAGCATTGACCAGACGGAGCAGCTGGCTGGGGTGATCATAGCGCCGGAACACTTTGAAGTTATCTTCGGCATTGGAGAGAGCGTTTTCCGCTTTGTCGATTTTTGCCTGCTGTTTATCGAGAGCGGCCTGACGGACCTCTTCGGCATTCTGAGTGGAAGTCGCTTCATACTGCTTGTCCCGGGCTTCCCGATAAGCATCTTCTTCTGTTGCGAGAGCATCTTCCGCTTCGGTGATGGCAAGTTCAAGAGAGTCCCGTTTGTTGATCCGCTCAAAGCGGCGGTATTTCCTCAAGGCGTCATCGGCCTGTGAAAGTTTTTCTTCGGCATCCTGAAGTGCGGCAGCGTTTTCGCTTATGATCACACGGTAGTTTTCCTTTGCCAGGTCCAATTCTTTGGTCAAGTTATCCTGTTCGATCTCGAAGTTTTCGATTTTTTCGAGGAGATCGTCGGTTTCAAATTTGGCCAGCAGATCACCTTTTTTGATTTTGGTGTTTTCGTCGATGACCCAGATCAATTTTGTTCTGTGGTTGGCCTGTAAAGCAAGTTTATGCTTTTTACTGGCATTGACATAACCGCCCTGCTGAATACCGATAACAAGATCATCACGGCGTACCTTGAAGGTACGGTCCATATCGTCCTTGTTTTCCGTTTTGGCCCCAGATGCTTGAGCGGCATTTTTGCGGGGCAGCCAGACACCGAAGTAAACACCGCAAAATCCGGCGATCAGCAGGAGTATCCCGCCGAAGATGAAAAGTTTTTTTCGTGTCAGTTTCATTTTGCAAGTCGGAGGCCAAGCGGTCTTAGGAAGACAAGTT
>JAZUPO010000246.1:0-5948 GCA_045605205.1 Victivallaceae bacterium | reverse complement strand
CTTTCACCTTGATAGAACTTCTTGTTGTTATTGCGATCATTGCCATATTGGCTGCGATGCTTTTGCCTGCTTTGCAGCAGGCCCGGGACAGGGCTCACTCCATTGCCTGTTCCAATAATGCCAAAACGCTGGGGATGTACTCCAGATTTTACGGCAACGACTATCAGGATTGGGTGAACTTTTCCTGGCTCGAAGGTGGAAAACTTGACGGATACGGTGATCCTGTCCACGGCGGTGCCTGGTACAGAATGCTGACCCCGTATACCGGGTGGAAATTCAAAACAAGTCCCACATACAATCATTATCAATTTTCAAAAATGCTTGTCAATTCCCCTTTGAGTTGTCCGGGGCGGCCGCTGCCGCCGGCAGGAACAAATTTTACTGCCAATGCCAAGGTCGACTTTGCTCCTCATCAGGGCGTCGTCGGTCAGAGAGTGAAATATCGTAATGGCAAAAAGGAAAAACGGATGAAGTCCGCGTTTATTCCTCAGCCCGGAAACAGTCTCTTCCTTCTGGATGCTGCTCAAACAGAGTATCCTTACTATGTCAATCATAAATATGAAACGATGATCGGATGGCGTATCGCTCATCAGGGCGGACGCAGTTGGAATGGGCTTTATTTTGACGGGCACGTGGATGTGGTCAAAAAGGATTATCTGCTTTCTGTAACCTATCCCGCCAAATATATATTGCCTCTCTGGATCATAGAAAAATAATAAGTCAACCAATTTAAGGGAAAGAATTGTATGAAAAAATTAATTGTTGCGTGTGCTGCACTTTTGGTGGCAGCGTCTGCCGTTGAGGCCCGGGAAATTTATCCCGCAGGGGACTTTGAAGGCAAATCTTTCAAACCTTTACATTGCCGTCGTTATGCCAATATCAATAGCAAACGGCAATACAAGATCCCCAAAGGACTTGTGACAGAGAGGATCCAGAATGAAAAGGCCTTTGCCGGCAAACAATCTTTGCTTGTTGAAGCCGGTAAGGACGGGTGTCACGAAATCAACCTTTACAGTATTCCTGTTGTCAAAGGTAAAAAATATGAATTCAGTTTTCGCTATTTCATCGCTCAGGGCGGCCCGGATTTGCGGGTTTCCGGCCGGGTGAGCTTTTTCCTTCCCGGGCCAAAGTACCGTCATCTTTTCCCGAACGGCAGCGTTGAACAGGGAAAGTGGCAGCAGCTTAAAGTTACCTACTATCCCCCCGCCGAAGCTGTTTACTTCAGTACGACCATCTGGCTGGGCAAAGGACCTTACAAGATCTATCTTGATGATGTCAAAGTTACTGAGCTGGAAGAAAAGAAAAGTGTCACCAGTGATAAAAATGCAAAGCTCCTTTCTTCAACCGGCGGCGTGACTGTGTGGCAGCAGACCAACTACCGCCGTGTGGATGCAAATTCCGTTCCGGCGGGGCTTGTTCAGGGAAAGAGTGTGGAACTTACTGCCGCCGCCAATGAACAGGAGCCCTTTCAGCTGGCGGTGTTTCCCAAAACGCCTCTCAAGCAGCTTTCTCTTGCTATCTCTGACTTGAAAGGCAAAGCCGGGGTCATCCCTTCCAAAGTGCAAAGTTACGGAATCGTGCGTTATATAACGATGAAAAATCCTGACAATCCCACTTTGAAAGGTGAAATTGCCGATCCTGTCGTTCCCGACAAGGTCACCGATGCTCCCGCTGATAAAAATACTGTCTTTTTTGTCCGCATCAATGCCCCCAAAGGAACAAAACCCGGTGTCTATACAGGTTCTGTGCAACTGCTTTCAGGAACCAAAACAGTTGCAACTGTTCCCGTCAGACTGACGGTCAGAAACTTTGAACTTCCTGATACGGCGACGATCCGTACTTTCTTTTACGGCAATATTGCCGCTACCAAAAAAGGTTATGCCGATCCCCGTTCCAGCAAAGAGATCTCAGAAGATATTTCACAGATTTTCAAAGATCACCGTATTACAGGCAATACCTGTGTTTACCCCAAGGCCCCTAAATACACGATCAAGGATGGCAAACTTACTGTGACAGACTGGAGCGAGTTTGACAAAGAGATTATGCGTTTGTACAACGACTACGGAATGCGCAGTTTTACATTGGCCGTTCTGGGGATGAAAGGGGACAATTTCGGCTGGTTTGCCAAATCCGGTGTGCCTAAAATGTTCGGACATTCAATGTTTTCACAGACCGGCCGGGATCTTGCCGGTGACTACGCCAGACAATTCCACGAGCACTGGATCAAGACCTTTCCCAAAGATGCTCAGTATTACAGCTACATTTACGATGAACCCCCGCCCAAGGTTTATAAGGAACTGAACAAGTTTCTTGCCGGTGTCCGGGCCAAAGCTCCTGCATTCCGCTTTTTTACGCCTCACAAAGTTGATCCTGAATTGCCTCACTTTACAGTTTTCTGTGTACCTTTCGGCTTCGGATACGTTGACCTTGAACGGGAAAAAGGCAAGGAAATCTGGTACTACAACTGGCCTCAGCCCCTGGATCATCACAACTACATCAAAAACCGTCTCTTTGCCTGGCAGATTTATGCCAACGGCGGCAAGGGCGGTTTGAAATGGCAGACAACAGCGACTCCCGGACCTCACGTAAATCCCTGGAATGCATTGGAGAAAACCCACGCTGACGGTGGAGCCACTACTATTTTTCCCGCAGTCAAGCCCGGCGGAAAACTGGTTCCCTCTTTGCGGTTGGCCCAAATCCGCGAATCTATGGACGACGGCGATTATTTGAACTTGCTTGAACGCAAGGTCGAAAAATATTTCCCCGGCGAGGGAAGAAACTATGTGTATTCTCAGATCCGTGATCTGATGCCCGAGCTGCCTTTCGGATTTACCAACGACAGTGCTCTGCTCTATCAGGTGCGTGACCGTATCGGTGCTGCTATTGAAAACTTTGATAAAGGATTCCCCTTGCTGGTCAAATCTATGCCGCTGAACTTCAGTTCCACGGAGTTGACCGACGCTGTGCTTACACTGAAAGCTCCCAATGGGACCATTGTTGAAGTGAACGGCAAAAAGGCCGGAGTCATTGCCAAGGGCAAACTTGTTGTGAATTATCCTTTGAACAAGCTCGGGCTCAACACTGTCGATATCAAAGTGAGTTACAAAGGAAGTGTCAAAACTGCACAGCTTTTCTTTACCTTGAAGCAGGATGCCAATTTGAAGAAACTGGAAGCTCTTTCTGCTGAAATGGCAAAGTACAAAGTGGATAACCGTACCGTCAAAAATTTTCTCGCCGCAGCCGCTAAAGGGACTTACACCGCAGCGGACCGCGGCAAATGTGCCAAGCTGGTGGATGAAGCTTCACGCAAGATCTTCCAAGCCCGCCTCAAAGCGGTGAAAAAGTCCGTCAATGTATTGGTCAATGCGATGAATGAACAGGCAAAATGGATGTTTGACAACGGCCTTTATGAACGGACCGGATATTATTTGAACCTGGCAGACGGGTTTGCCAAATGTAATCTTCCTGCCAAGTCAAGACTCAAGATCGTTCCTGTGAATCTTCACGGCAATTTCGGATTCCGCATTTCCAACGGACTTGTTGAATTCACCCTTCTTGAACTGGGCGGCCGTATCGTTTCCTTTAAGGTCGGCGGCGTTGAAATGTTTGATGCGGGGGCTCTTGACAAGACTCTGCCCCTCAAGGTGCGTGCCGGTAAGCTCTATCATACTTTTACCCATACCACGATCCCCGGTTTGGGCGGTTATGAAGATGCAGGCAAAGAGGTTTTGCCTGAGTGTGCTGTTGACTGGGATCTTGCGATCAAGGAGGTCTCAGGAAAGCGGATCGCCCTTGAATGTTCTATGCTGATGCGTGGCGGCAAGTTCCGTATCTCCCGTATTATGAGCATTGTTCCCGGCAAGCCTGAAGTAAAAATCGACTATACCATTGCCAATGTGTTCCCGGCTGAGTTCAAATCCGACGATCCCAGCCACTATCAGTTCCACTGGCGGGGCCGTTTGCGGCCCCGGATCGCTGCTGACCGGCAGCTTGATACGCTGGTGGTTCCCACTTCAAAGAAACTCAAGGCCACGGTATTCGATATGAATAAACCTCTGTTTTATGAAGAACGGTCGGTGCTTCTTGACAAGCCTGAACTGGGAGCTTTCAATCCGGTGAAAAAGGTGGGATTTACCTGGCAGCTTGATCCCTGTATCCGGTATGCTTATTTGTGGTACAACTCCAAGGGGGATCACAATGGCAAAAACAAGGTCTATACCCTTGAAGTTTTCCGCTCCAACTACGGCAACAAGCCCGGTATCAAAGGAAACACTCCTTTCTTTATTGAACCCGGCAAGTCTGTGAACTTCACAGTAACCTTTAAGGGATACAAGATGTAAAAGATGAAAATCTTTTCCGGGTGCCGGTGCGTATGATGCGTATCGGTACCTTTTTTTACGCTGAAACTGCACAAAAAGAGCGGTATCCCGGAAGAAAGGGATACCGCGTATGATATTTTCTCAACCTTTATGGGAAAGGCCGGAAAAGGAAAATTGTCAGAAATAACGGTGGACGGCAATAACTGTGCCGATGATCTGGGGACCGTTGACAGGGATCTTGACAGGGGGAATGTCTTTATTGGCAAAGTTGAGTACTTTGGTGCCATCCGGAAGTTCTCTCAGGATACCGATCCAGGCTTTATGGTCGATCTCGACCATAACAAGAGAATCTTCTTTACCGGAACCGGGAATGGCGGCGATCAGCAGCAAATCTCCGGGCATAATACCCCGTTCCACCAGTTTATTATCAGCTCTGACGGCGAAAATACGGGCACCGTTGCTGAATTTGCCGCTGTCGCGGCCGATAAAGACTTTTTTACTGCCGTAAGCGGCGGGATCAGCGATCATTTCAGGTTTGAAATTTTCAATAACAGGAACGGCAACAGCATTATTGCTGCGTTTGGCGATCTTTTCAACTTTGCCGTCCGGGGAAAGCAGCTTGATACTTCTTGCTTTTGAATTACGCACCAGACAGTTTTTACGCTGCAGGGTACGGAGATGAATGAACATTGTGGAACTTTTTATCCCGAAATGGGACGCCAGTTCGTGCACAGTGGGAGCTATCTCCTGTTCCCTGGTGAATTCTGCGATATAATCCAGAATTTTCTGTTGCTTTTCTGTTAATCTTTTCATTTTGTTACCTCGGCCTTTTTTAACTTTATCACAGCATTCCGGAATCCGGGACGATTAAAGAAGCGGAATCCGAAATTTGTGAAAATTGCTTTACCATTGAGAACGGTACAGCGAACAACGAAAAGTTCTTCCAAACGGATCGTTTTCCCGTCGCTTATTGTCTCAAAGGTACATTTCCATATATAATCCCGGATAATACTCTGATCCAGAGATCCGAGATAATGGCAATTGACAAGTGTCCCCCAGTTTTTTTCAAAACGCTCTTTCATTTCTTTGAAACTTTTTTCCTGAACGATCAAAGGTCGGCCGGGGGTGCTTTCCTTTTCAAGAAAGGCTTTCCAATAACTGAAATCATCAGCTTTGAAGGAACGGACCATCGCCTGTGTGAACGCTTCAGCACGCTTCTGGAGCATTGCTGAACGCATAGGGTCAAGAGAACTCATTTTTGATTTCTGAAAATCAGGCGTATTTTTTTCAGCCTTTATAGAGGAACAGCCGGTAAGAGTCATAAAAAGCACGATCGTGCTGCTGTAAATAAGAAATCTGAACATTGCGAGTCCCCCCCGTAAACACTTTATTAATTTAACACCGTTTGTCGGAAAAGTCAAGCGAAAATTTCCTTTTTTTTAACTATTTATTAAGAAATCCGTAATTGTGTCAATGTTATCTTGCCCGGGTTGCTGTTTAGAATGTGATTTCAGGGAGAATGATTGACTTATTGTATTTCTTATAAAGAACAGCGTTTTTACAAAAGTTGTACGAATAAGTGTTATATTGAAATTGTATTTTCAAGAGTATTTTTTTTTTTTTTTTTTT
>JAZUPO010000245.1:0-7391 GCA_045605205.1 Victivallaceae bacterium | reverse complement strand
CCGGAAGTCGGAACCAACTTCCGGGGGGCGTTCTTTTCAGGAGTGGAGCATTTTAACAAAGTTTCCAGCGGGCGACTCTGAGGGAGGCCACTTTCAAATCAGGTCTCATTTCATACCAGGCTGTGACCAATGTCCCGTCAGAGAGCTGAGCCGTTGAAGGATAGCCCAGATCATAGGAGGGGGCGTTGCCTGAAATGATCATCGGTTCAGACCAGCTTTGTCCGTTATCAGAAGAAATACGGCAGCGGTTTCCGTAATTTTCTTTACGGTAGCCGTAGCTCATAAGGAGTCTTCCGTCGGCAAGTTTCAAAAGGTGAGAGGGGAATCCGCCGCATATCTGATGCAGATCCTGCCAGGTTTTTCCTCCGTCCCGGGAAATCATCTGCCAGGTGCTGTTTTCATAGCGGATATGGGTGAGGATCGCTCCGTCAGAAGTTTGTATGGAGTGAAGTTCGTGCCATTTGCTCAGGTCGTGGCCGTCGATCTCTTTAGAGTAGTAGCGTGAAATTTCCTGCCAGGTCTTACCGTCATCAGTGGAACGCAATGAGACGATTTCATTGGCAAAGGTTGCAGAAGTCATACAGGCACTCCAATGGCCCCGGCCGCAGTAAAAAAGAGAACCGTCATCAAGAACGACAGGTCCGTGGACATTATTGACCGGTATGGGATATTTCTTACTCCAGGTCTTTCCCTGATCTTCTGATCGCAGCATAAAGAAACCGTGTTCCGCTTTGATCGTGGAAATGGAAAGTTTATCTTCGACCTCTTTCCAGTGTACGGGAGTCGTCTCTTTGTTATTCATATTGGCAAAGGCAAGACTCGTGAAATAGTTGACCAGCCACGTTCCGGCGGGAGTCACAAGGAGTCCCGCATCCCGGTCATCCAGAGGGCCGTCGGCGATGATCCGGGGGGTACTCCAGGTAATACCGCCGTCGCAGCTTTCATAAAGGACGACCTTGCCAAAGGGATCAACGTGAGCTTCTCTGTCACCGGAACAGACCAATGCAAGTTTGTCATTGCCGACATTGACCAAAGTCGGCCAACCGTGATAAGTGGGCGTTGCTTGAGTTTCGATCCATTGCAGAGAAAGGTGTTCAAAGGGGATCTTGATCCCATTGCCGCAAGTGTTTTCCAGAGAAAGAGGATTTTCCTTGTCTGAATCAAAGAGAAGTTTTTTCATTGTCATTTGTGTTCGTCCCTGTTTTCAAGATTAAAAAACTGCCGTAAAAAATTCCGCAGTCCGGTGTCTTTTACACGGACTGCAGAAAATGCTGTGAATTTTATTTGAATGCTTCCGGATCAAGGCCGATTTTCTTTTTCAGAAGTTCAGGATTGGTCGCAATGAAATCCGTGATTTTCCACGGCGTATATTGGCCATTGACCAGTCCCAGTTCTGCGGCGGGGTAGAGTTTCCCAAGCGCCAGGGTTTCTTTGTTGTAGTTCATAGAACGGGTGATGCTGGCCTGTGTCAATTTGGGGGCCGTTTTGAACGTGACAATTCCTTTGGGCATAACCTTGTTGAAGCCGGGATTGGCGAAAATCGTTCCTTTTTCATCGGCCCCCGCCGCCCGGAGCATCGTAAGATTGCTCTTGCTGCGGACCTGATTGCCGTTTTTGCGGGTGAAGCCTGCAATGGCACGGTGCTCTTGGGGCATACGCAGATAAAAGGCGTTGTTCCGCATTTTCAGAGCTTCAAGGTGAAAGACTGAAATGAGTGCTTCAGAGTGTTTCGGGGGGACATTGTCCACAAAGATATTGTTTTCAACGAGCACTTTTTCTTCCGGATGACAGTGGGCATAGAAGTGTCTGATCTGATTGACATACCAGACACAGTTTTTGATGACCAGTTCAGGACAGCGGTAGAAGGTTGAGCCGTGGAAGCCCCGGATGATAACACAGTTTTCCACGGTCAGCTTGCGGACTCCGTGAGCAGTGATCATCGCAGGCGTATAACCGTGGGAACGACCGTCCTGGAAACACCTTTTAATGGTGATGTTTTCGCCGCCGTTGATGCTGATGCAGGCCCCTGTTGTATCGTTGATTTCCCGGAAAGTCAGACCGTCAATGACCACATAATTGACATTTTCAAGAGCGATAGCGGTAATGATCTTGCGGAATCCGTCGATGAAAACAGTTCCCGGTTTTGCCGCTCTGAGTGTGAGAGGAGCATTTTTATCTCCGCCGGAACGGAATCTCAAAGATTCGTTGTACACACCGGGCAGGATCGTTACGGTATCCCCCGCTACAGCCTGATCCAGGGCGTGAGCAATAGTCCTGAAAGGTTTGGCTTTGCTGCCCGCAGCAGAATCGGAACCGTTGGGGGCAACGAAAAATTCTCTGGCAGCACGTTTGGCAGAAAGGGGAAGAGTGAATTCTCTGGTGGGAGTCCTGACCAGTTCACGGGGTTTGAATTCATCCTGCAAGGCAAGTTCCATATTGCCGTGGCACTCACGCAAAGGAGTCCGGGAGGCAATGTGGAAATAATATTTTTTCCCGGGGATAAGTCCCGTCAGAGTCGCACAGTGGTAACTGCCCCCCTGCCACGCACTGCCGATACGTTTGCCGCAGCTGGGGTCTGCTCCCCAGCGCAGTTCGGAACTGACATCGCTTTTGTCGGTCCACCATTCGATGTTGGCGGTGGTGCTGCTCATAGAGCGGATGAAAGGACCGGTAATGGCAGTGGGTTTGGCTGAACGGCTCAGACGGTAGGGACCGATGGGAAGTCCGTCAAAGCCCCGACCGGCGAAAGCAGAAAAGTTTTTCAATGTAAAGTCTCCCCCTTCTGCATTGACATACTGGGGACGGACAGCACTTTTTGAATCAATGTTGCTGTGATAGATTTTTTCGGCAGGCAGTTTGGGATCTTTCAAAAAGGCACAGTGAGTCACAGTGGGCAGGGCGTTCGTGATTTCAAGAGGTACGGCGAAACCGCAGCCGGTAACAGTGGCATTTTTTCCTGAAAGTGTGACTTTGCCGCCGATGAAGTTGATATCTTTCAAGGTCACGTTATCACCAGTTACAACAAGTGATGAGGTGAATACCGCTCTTGCTCCTGCTCCTCTTGTACGCAAAGAAACATTGGAAACAGTGATTTTTGCCCCGGCATAAGCTCCGGGAAGCAGATAAACTGTGGCTCCGGCCGGGATCTTGCTGAAACTGCGCCAGGCACTCTTGACGGAACGTCCTGAATTGGAGTCTTTGCCGAAGGGGGAGAGAAAATAAAGATTTTTGTCAGCCTTGAGACCGTGAGCGACGCCGACAGCACCCTCCTGCGGGCGGTAGTCGTAGTTTTCGGGATCGGCAAAAAGGGAATCGTGTTCGCTTTTACGGATCTTGTCGATGCGGAGCAGATTTTTTTCATAGCCGAAAGCATTGACTCCATCGGAAGTGCAGTTCAGAGCGTTATTGGTGTGAAGACCGTTCTGGCTGAAAGAGTTGATGATCCAGCTGTTGAAGTTCCGGGCTTTGATCGCAGTGCCCTCATCGCCGAAGGAGATGCAGTTTTCAATCTTGCAGTTGACGGCTTCCGCACCGTAAATACGGATCCCGATGGGGCCGGCAGGTTTTGCACTGTAAAAAGAAAGACTGTTTTTGATAGTGGCATTTTTTGCCGGACACCAGACCACCAGTCCGCCGCCGGATGAGGGATTGTAAGAGCCGTTGGCAAAAACGGTACAGCTGTCAATCGTCCCTCCGTCGCCGTGACCGATATGGATGCCGTTGGCGTTAAAAAAGGCTTTGCAGTTGCGGACAGTGCTGTTGACAGGATAATTGATGCGGATGGCATAAGCACTGGAACTCATAGATGTCACAAGTTTTTCGTGGGAGTAGTATCCCGTAACCATCAGACCGTCGATGACCACATTGACCGGTTTTTGCAGATAAAGGGCATTGGTGTTGATGACGGAAATGGTATAGAAGTGCTGAGACGGTTCCTTGCCGTCAGAGGAGGAAATGTAAAGTTTTCCATTGGCTTTGTCATAGAGGAATACGCCCCGGTTGAATTCCAGCTCCCGGACGGTTGCGGCAGGAAGCAGAATCTTGAAGGTGTCTCTTTCAATGACACAATTGGCTCTTTCGTTCCAATCAGCCACCCAGGTGAATTTGGTGCCGGGGACTCTTTTGAAGGCGGGAGCTTCTTTGTCCCCTTTCAGCAGTACTGTGCCGGGAAGTTTTGCCCGGATCGTTGTGGTTTTTCCGGGGGCTCCCAGATTGGCGACTTCAATGGATTCCCGGTAAACTCCGGGCAGGATCGTCAAAGTATCCCCGGGTTTCATAGCCTTGATACCTGACTCGATACTCTTGTATTGAGCATTTTTTCCCACAAAAAGTTCAGCTCCTGTCAGAGCCGCACAGCAAAAAAGTGCAAGAAGAATAAATTTTTTCATTTCAGGTACCAGTTATCAGAAAATTTCTTTGCCGGAGTTCCTGCTGCAAGGAGCAGTTCAGGAACAGGAACGTAGGTGCAAAACATCCCTTCTTTGACAATAGGGTAGGGAGAAAGAGTCCCCACAATGCCCCAGCGGGGAGCACGGCCCTCTTGAAGTACTTTGCCGGTTTCCACATCGCGGATGACAAAAATGAGGTCACCTTTCTGTACTTCTTCACCTTCGTTTTTAAAGAAACGCAACCTGCCGGTATGTTCAGCTTTGAGGATCCCTTTCTTGTCTTCCGGGGGATTGAAAGGAATTTTCCAGACAGGATGATCGTGGATGATGTCGCCGTCAAGCATCCGGATACCTTTCATAATATTGCGTAAATATTCTTTCCCTGCTTCAAATTCATATTCTCCCCGGGCGTGTTGAATGGAAAATTCAAAACAAAGAGACTTGATGCCCGCAAGACAGGCCTGATCCGTCAGACAGCCGGAACTCCAGGTGTCGGGATTGGGATCTTCCATCACCAGTTTCGGGATACCGGGCATAGCTGAAAGATCAAAGTCAGTGCCGTTGCCTGAATAGATCAATGCCTGATGCTGATGTCCGTGCAGATCAAGGACAACGTGACTGCCCACGATCATTTCAGGCCAGAGCCAGGCTGTGATTTGTCCGGCCACGCCCAAATCCCCCTCCCGCTGCCAGAGGCGGTTCATATTGTAGAGGGTTTGAGCGGTATCCCGTCCCAGCCCCCAGGGGCAGTAGTTGTGGCGGAAAATGGAATAAAAGTATTCGTTGATCTTGCTCAAATCCTCTTTTTCAGGATAATACTCATAATCCATAAGCAAGGCAAAGGGATTGGCATTGGCGCAGATACGCAGTTCGCCGGCAAAATCGCCTGAGGCCATTTCTTCGATAAACTCCGGCAGCAGACCGGGACCGACGTGTTCCATTCCGTGCTGTCCTGCGACAATGGCAAGAACGGGGCCGGGGCGGTTGCCTTTGATCCGGCACCAGCTGACCTTACAGGAATTGCCCTTGCAATCCTGAAATTGTTTGGTAAAGGTTTCCATAAAATACATCTTTCATAAAAAATTTTCTTAAAAACAGCACAAAATCTGTATTTTATTAATATAACCTTCCGACACACACAATACAAGAGAGAAACAGAGTGCTGGTGCAAAATTTTGAGAATCCGCAGAAAACCGGAAAAAAAGAAAATAAAAAATGCCTTTTTTTTTGGAATAAATGGGGTTTACAATTTGAAATTCAATTGTTTCAGTGTTATATTTTATCAGTAGCGTATACAAAAAATGGTATACAACAGTCAAGATATCGGACTTATGACACGTTATAAACAATTTCTGCCGCGTAAGGTGGAGTTTGCCAGAGATGCTCTGGTGACTTTGATCCACGACCGCAATCTGCAGTCGGGGGATCGTCTGCCTACCTATACCTCACTCCGTAACGAATTGGGGTTGGGAAGTCAGACTATTGCCGGAGCAGTAGGGCTGCTTTGCGATGCCGGAGTCCTCGAAGTCAGAGACAAAGTCGGGATCTTTGTCAAGAATCCCGCTGGCGGACTTCTGGCCGGGCGGACGATCGCTGTTGCCGTCCGGGAACTTGAGGGAAGTGCCTATTCCGCAACCCTTGCCTCGTTTATCCAGAGATTTCTCAATGAACAAAACTGCCGCTGCCTGACTTTTTACCGCAGGGCAGGGGCCAAAAGTGAAAGACCTGCTATTGAGGAATTTCCCGGATTGCGTCAGACTTTGACAGAACACCGTTGTGACGGCGTTTTGACTTTGTGTCCTTTTGCCGATGAATCTCTGCAAGAGATCACCCGTTTGGGGATCCCCTGTTGTTTTATCGGAGACGATGACCAGCATTTTATCCATTTCGGCGTGGTGATCGAAGTAAAGCGTTTTCTTGCGGAAGCAGCTCTTTTGCTCAAAGAAAGCGGTTGTAACCGGGTGGTTCAGCTGGCGATCTCTCAGCAGCAGCTTGCGATGCGTTCCGGGTGCGGACTTCCCGGTTTTGTGGGAATGTCTTACGCCGGCGGAGCAGCTATTGCCCGGGAACTTCTTGAACTTCCGGCTTCTCAGCGGCCCGACGGGGTGGTCAGTGATGACGATACTGTGGTGAGCGGACTTCTGTCTGAATTGATCCGCCGCCAGTATCCCAAGATATCCTATATGCCCCGGATCGCAACGATCATCCACAAGGAGCTGGGGGAACACTATCCCTCTGACAGAATGATCCTTTTTGAGCAATCCATCAGCGAATATGCCAATATGGCTGTTTCTCTGCTTCTGGAACAGCTCAAATGTGATAATGTTGAACAAAAACGTATTGTCTACCGGTTTCAACCGGTTAAAAATTAAACAAACCCTAAGGAGAATGAAAAATGGCTGACAAACTCGCAGCTCTCGCCATCAACGGCGGCGAAAAGGTCTACAATGGTACTTTCCCGATGTGGCCTCAGTTCAACCCCGAAACCTATGACAAGGTGGTTGATATCCTCAAAAGCGGCAAAGTGAACTACTGGACCGGTAAGGTCGGTATGGAATTTGAAAAGCAGTGGGCCAAGTGGATCGGTGCCGACTACGCTATCAGCGTTGCCAACGGTACCTGTGCTCTGCACACCGCTCTGGCCGGTCTGGGCGTCGGCCCCGGCGATGAAGTCATCTGTACTTCCTACAGCTTCATTGCTTCCAGCTTCTGCGCCCTGCAGGCCGGTGCTCTTCCTGTCTTTGTTGACTGCGGAACCGACCACCTGATCAATCCTGATCTTATCGAAGAGGCTATCACCGAACGCACCAAAGCCATCGTGGTTGTCCACCTCTACGGTATGGTTGCTGATATGGATCCCATTATGGCTATCGCCAAGAAGCACAATTTGTTTGTTGTTGAAGACTGTGCCCAGTGCTTCGGCGGTGTGTACAAAGGCAAAAAAGCCGGTACCATCGGTCACGTCGGCTGCTTCAGCTTCTGCCAGAGCAAACACTTCACCAC
>JAZUPO010000244.1:0-3482 GCA_045605205.1 Victivallaceae bacterium | reverse complement strand
GACTCGAACCCCCGACATTCACGGTGTAAACGTGACGCTCTAACCAACTGAGCTAATTGCCCTTGAGAAATTAATGGACAGTTCCTTAATATATCACCCTTTCAGATAAAAATCAAGCTGTTTTTTCAAGACAAAAAGATTTTTTTCTTCAGGCTGCACACGCAAGATAAAAAAAACTTGCCTGTCGTCAGAAAAACAAAACAGGCAAGTAACTCCTTCACAGGAACAGAAGACAGGGTCACTTCAAAAGCAAGTCAGGGAAAGTGTTGTGATTGTGCCATTCACCTAATTTAGATAAAGATGACCAGGTGGAAAATTCAGGTGCAAACCCCTTGATATTCCTTTCACGCACCGCATTGAAACGAAGTCCGCCTTTTCCGGAATAAACAGAAGAAACAGGAATTGTGATCAATAACTCCCAGGATGACTTTTGACGCTTGCAGGTCACTTTGATCCCCGGCAGTTGCTTCCAACTCCGCTTGGCACGGTGGGTAATACAGGAACTCCAATAACCCAGATCATTGAATATAAACTGAGTGATACGCTTCGTCGAAGCATCAAAGAAAAGCAGTTCAAAGGTATTGTCTTTCCAGATCGCAGCAGAACCGTTACGACGCTGGATGCTTTTGGAATTTTTTAACGCAGGTTCCATAAGCTCCCCGCGGCAGTAGATGTTTTTGCCGTCCGTCAGCAGACGGAATTTCCCCGGCACAACACCCTTTGAAGAAAAACGATCCGCCTGCTGCAAAGACAATACAGACGCTTTCTGCCAGTCTGCAGTGGCAGGAACTCCCTTCACATAACCCACACGGTATGCCCCTTGCCGGCGGAGCTCTTCGTCAGCAAAAAGCTTCTTGCGGGCCGCAAGGATATCGTCAAACATATATTTCCGCAGCAGAGAAACCTGTTTGGCATAGATCGTCCCCGCCGTTTTACGCTCCATCGCTTTGACAAGTTCGTCAAGCTCTTTCAGCTTTTCTGCCGTATAAGTCAAAGTCCACAGAGAACGCTTGAGATCATATTTCCCGTATCCCCACGGCGTTGCCAGTCCTGCCTTTTCACCGGGAGCAACCGTTTTCTTCCAGAAATCCGCAAAAAGACGTTCCAGTTCGTTGAAAAACTTTTCTCCTTCAGCAGCAGCAGGGCCGTAGGTGGCTTTGAAATAATCTTTGAGCTCTTTTTCCACGTCACGGTCAGGATCATTCATCATCCGCCGGTGGATGTAAATGTCCAAATTCGCCGGAGTGAAACATTTGTTCCAGGTATGCACTTCCAGATAGATCCCCGAAATCCAATTGCGGACGTTTTTGATATATCTTGCGATCTGACGGGGATAGGTTTCCACCAGATAAGGCATAGATTCCCCGTGGCTGACACAGTGGTAAGCCCACAAAGGCACACGGTTGCCCGTCGCCTGATACCAGCTTTTTATCTGATCCAGCTCCTTCGCAAAAAGTTCAGGAGAAGCATAGCCGACCTTGGGACCGGACAAACAGATACGCACTTTGATATTGGGAGGCAGTTGACGCTTGGGAAGCTGCTGTTTCGGTGGATAAACCAGCGTGGTGATATATTTCCCCGGGAATTTTTTCTGCGTGTATTCAGCCACTTTGATGATCACATCCCAAATCAGCTCCGTGTCATCGACACAAGGATGTGCTTTGCGGAACTTTTGACACCGTTCACACTGGCACCGGCCGTCGTTGACGCCGTCGTTATCCATAGGGTCAAGCATAAATTCATCAGGACAGGCAAAGGGGTAAGGCCATTTGGATATGCCTTTGGGCGCTTTGCCGGCAATGTATTTGAAGCCCGATTCGATGTGGCTTTTGCCGCTGAAATAACCGTCCACCGCCCTGATCCAGACCTTCAGAAGATCCGGATGGCTCCAGCAGGCGAAACGTTTCTGACGCACACCGTTTCTGTCCAGCAGCAGATGTTCGGGGTTTGCAAGCCATTCAGGATCCTTGTGCAGCCCCAGAAAGTACTCCGTGTGGCATCCGTAAAGATGAAAACGGTTGGAGTGGAAACCGATACGCAAAAGCCATTTGAACACATTTTCAATGTTTCCGGTATACGCTTTGCCGTCTTTGGGACGGCTGAGAAAATCCCAGGCAGGAGAGTCGGTGATCGTAATGAATTCAAACTTTCTTCTGATATCAAGATCGTTGATGATCAACTCCTTTTTCCGGGGCACGTATTCAATGGAAGGATTGGGCCAGCGTACTCCCTGAAGATCCAGAAATTCATACACGCCCCGCAATGATCCCTGCCAGGGGATGTGGTAAAAAAATTCAAACCAGACGAACTGTTTTTCACTGTCCCGTCCGTAGATCTCGATGTTGTTTCCCACAGTACGGATCACATATTCATTGGGTTGAAAAGCCGCTGCGTTACCGAAACCGATTTTGAAATTGACCTTGTGAGCACTTTTCGTCCCCACAGTGAATTCAGCGCCGGTCATCCGTTTCAGATAGAGGGCAAGCTCATTGGCCGCCACACGGGTCACCGGTTTGGCCTTTTCAGGGATCAGGATCCCCGCCAGTGCTTTGCCGTTTTCGGCAACCTTCAAAGGAGCACCGCTCAACACAGCGGCAAAGGCAGCTGCCAGCATCACTATTTTTTTCATTTGGAAAGTTCCTTTATATATCTTTCAGCTTCTGAATAATTGTATTTGTAGGGCACTTTTTTGCCGCTGGCAAGGGCTTTTTCAAACCACTGCAAAGCCTTTTTTCTGTCGCCTTTGGCCCGGTATGCCCTGCCGACCATCATTGAGATCTTGTAACTGTTGGAAGGATGGAAATTTTTTATTTCCGGCAAAGGCGACAGATAATAGATCACATAGTCATACTGTTTGTTCCTGTAATAGATCTCACCCAGCAGAAAAAAGGTTTCAAAATAGATATTGTTCGTTTTAACCACGGGCAGCATTCTTGCCATATTGAGCAGCTCCAGGGCATAACGCATATCCCGGCGGGGCCAGATATGGATCCGGGCATTCCAGTTGAGCAGATAGCGCAGCTGGGTATCGTTGTATCTGTCATCCTGCCGTTCTTTTTCCAGAAATTTTTCCAGTTCAGCTGTTTTTTTCAGCCGCTGATAAAGTGTGATCTGAATGGGAAGGATCCGGAACTTCTGATTTTGATTTCCGGCCGCTTCGTGAGCACGGGAGTAGTGGACAAGAGCCAAAGCCGGATCATTGGCTTTCAACGCCTTCCCCGCCGCCTGACACAGTTGGGTAAAATTCTCTGCAAAAGCGCCCGAAGACAGCAGACAGAGAAAGAAAAAAAGTGTATACTTCATAAAAAATCCCTTATGATTTTCGGAACTTATGCGGCAAAATCACGGCCCGACTTTCGTGACGCCGTCTCTGGCAAAATATTTCTTGTACTGAACATCGACAACAGCGATGGAAGCGTAGGGAATAGCCATCCCGGCGGCATGACCGTCTGAAAAAAGCCAGGGACCGTTGCCTTTGTGGG
>JAZUPO010000243.1:0-23652 GCA_045605205.1 Victivallaceae bacterium | reverse complement strand
TAAGCCCGCTTGGCCCCCGACTTGGTATAGGTGACGGTGAGAGCACCGGCACTCAGTGAACCGTGAGCAGCACCGGCGGCACCGGCTTCTGACTGCATTTCAACGATCCGGAGGGGTTCGCCGAACATGTTTTTCATACCCTTGCTGGCCCAGGCATCAGCGTACTCACCCATAGGTGAGGACGGGGTGATGGGGTAGAGGGCGGCGACTTCGCTAAAAGCGTAAGCGACGTAACTGGCGGCGTGATTGCCGTCGATGGTCTCCATTCTTTTGCCCATTTCATTTCTCCTTTTGAGGGGTTAAAAAATGTTTACTTTAGAAGTAAAACCTGAAAACTGTTTCATATAATATACACCGCTTGAGACAAATTTTCAAGCGGTGCTTATAGATTCCGTATTTTTTTACTCAACTTTTTTGGGCCAGTGCAAATTGCAGTATAGTGATGACCGTCAACTGCAGAAGTGCTTGAATGACCAGTATCGCTGCTGTGCGGAAATCTCCCCAGAAAATCGGCAGAGCCGTGATCCCGATTGAAAGTGAAAGCAAATGGACCAACAGAACTGCCTGGGGACGGGTTAATCCCATTCTGACAAAACGGTGTGAAATATGATTGTGGTCACCGATCCAGAAGGGCTTTTTGTTAATGGTCCTTATAATGACCACCATTGCTGTGTCAAAGAGGGGCAGGGCAAGTACCAGCAGCGGGATCAGTACCGGGAAACGGGAAAGGGAGTAACTGATGTCAAAAAAGCTGACCTCGGTTGCCGTGACAGCGGCGAGAAAACCCAGAAAGTGACTTCCCGAGTCACCCATAAAAATCTTTGCCGGGGCTGCATTGTAGAACCAGAATCCGCAGCACACACCGCAGCTCAGAGAAGAGATGGCCGCAATGAAAAATTGTCCGTTCAAACCGGCAATGACGGCAAAAATCCCGAAAGCTATGGCAATGACTCCGGCTGCAAGTCCGTCCATATTGTCGAAAAAGTTGATGGAATTCATCATCAGCATAATCCAGAATACCGTTGCTGCAATTACCGCATACTGATTGGTGATGAAAATATTGAGCCTGACTCCTCCATAGACAGTGACCAGCAGGGCAATGATGAACTGTCCGCCGAATTTTGCGGCTGCGGACATTGCAAATTTATCATCCCAAAGCCCCAGAAGCACCGCAAGTGCGGCACAACCGGCAATGACTGCCAGATTGGGGAGTGCGGAAATCAACCCCGGCATAATGCCGTTGAAATGAGGTAAAGCGGGCAAAAAATTGCTCCTGACAACGATGATACCGGCAATGATGGCAATGATCCAGGCGGTAAACATCGCAGCTCCTCCCAGAAGGGGAGTGGCATTCTGATGTTTTTTGTGATTTGACGCAGGGACATCAAGAAAACCGGTCTTTCTGGCTATAAAAGCGAAGACCGGTGTCAGAAAAAGAGCAAGTGATGCTCCGCCGCAAAAAACGGCTGCGTATATCCAAATCCAACTGTTCATACTCATAATTTACCACTTAAAGGGGAAAAATGCAAGTTTTTTTCCCTTTGCAAGTGGAAATAAAGTTTGTTCCGCATTATATTATAGGAAAAACCTGTAAAAAGGTTCCGTGGGATTTTTTGTTCGTTTTAATTTAATGAAAGCTGATGTGACTAAGTTATTATGGCTCTTTCGTTCGGAATTATTGTGACTTTTGTTGGGGTGCTTCTGCTTGCCGGCGTTTTGTCCAATAAGCTTTCCAGTAAATTCAATATGCCTATCCTGCTGCTCTTTCTGGCAGTGGGGATGACTGTGGGAGCTCACGGCTTGGGGATCGTGCATTTGGAACCTGACGAACACGCAGGCCCCATCAATTCTCTCGGTACCGTAGCAATGTGCTTCATTCTTTTTTCCGGCGGTTTGGGAACCCGTTTCCGTTCCATCCGCCCTGTTATCCGCAGTGGAGTCACTCTGGCTACGGCCGGAGTTATTCTGACGGCGATTTTTCTGGGTGTCTGCGGATATCTGATCTGTCTGGCGTTCAATCACAATACCGGTTTTGCCTGGTGGATGCTTATGGCGTCTATTATTTCTTCCACAGATGCGGCGGCTATGTTTGCCATATTGCGGGGCAACGGCGTGAATCTTTCAGGCGACCTGCAGCCTTTGCTTGAACTTGAATCGGGAAGCAACGACCCGATGGCTGCCCTGCTGACCTTGGTTATGCTGCAAATTGTTACCGGTTCCAGCGGATTTTCCTTCTGGCAGATACCTCTGCTTTTTTACAAGATCGTCGTTGGGGCTGCGATGGGGCTTTTTATGGGCTATGCCGGTCAAAAACTCTTTGGACAGCGTTTTGAATATGAGGGGTTGTATTATGTTCTTGGTGTGGCTCTGGTGCTGATTTGTTTCGGGGTGGCTGAGTTGTGTTATACCAACGGATTTCTCGCGGTTTATGTCTGCGGTGTGACAATGGGGAATCTGAAGTACAATTTCCGGGGCGGACTTGCCAAATTCAACGAAGGGATCGCCTGGCTGATGCAAGTGATCCTCTTTACCTCCCTCGGTGTGCTGGTGAATCCCCGGGAACTGATCGAACTTCCGGTTCTGGTCCCCGGGATCCTGCTCTCTTTGTGTATGATGTTTATCGCCCGTCCGGGGGCGGTGTTTCTCTCTCTTATCCCGGGCAAATTCACTTTTAAGGAAAAACTGCTGATTTCCTGGGCCGGTTTGCGTGGAGCGGCTCCCATTGTGCTTGCCACATTCCCCCTTGTGGCAGGGGTGGAAAATTCCAGATTGATGTTCAATATGGTCTTTTTTATGGTGATCGGTTCTGTTTTGGCTCAGGGGATCACTCTGATGCCTCTGGCCCGTAAACTGGGGCTTGCCCAGGCGTTCCGCAGTAAAAGCAGGGTGCCGGTGGAAGTTGAAACAATGGATGGTGTCAACTACGATCTGCACGAATTTGAAGTCGGCTCCGGATCCATTCTGGTCGGTATGACTCTGGCAGAAGCCAAACTTCCGCCGGGGGCACTTGTGACGATGATCCGCCGGGGCAAGGGTTTTGTTCCCGCCTGCGGCAGTACGGTTATTGAATCAGGGGATGATCTTGTGGTTATGGGAGCCCCTGAAAAATTGTTTGAACTTTCTGAAAAGTATTTTCCTGATTCCGGTTATGCAGAAAAGCATCAATTGCCCGGATTTTTGAAAAAAAAGATTTTCAGACGGAATTAATAATTCGTGGAGGAGTGTTAAGGTCCTATGTTAAAAAGAACTACTGTTGCCGCCTTTGCAAAACGTAAGCGGGAAGGCGAAAAAATCGTTATGATAACAGCTTATGATGCTCCCGGTGCCGCTGCTGCAGCCGATGCCGGGATCGACATATTGCTGGTAGGGGATTCTCTTGCACCGACTGTTCTCGGTTATCGCAATACTTTGCCTGTGACAATGGAGCAGATGCTTCATCACGCCGCAGCTGTCCGCCGGGGAGCTCCCGGGAGTTTTGTGGTTTTTGATCTCCCCTTTATGAGCTATCAGGAAAGTCTTGAAAAAGCCCTTCATAATGCAGGGCGGGCTTTGAAAGAAGCAGACTGCGATGCTGTCAAACTTGAGGGCGGTGCTGAAATGGCTCCGCTGGTCGATGCTCTGGTCGGGGCCGGGATCCCCGTTATGGCTCACGTTGGGCTGCTTCCGCAGCGGGTGCAGACAATGGGCGGATACCGGATCCAGGGACGCACGCCTGATGCAGCTGAACGGATCCTTGCAGATGCCAAAGCTCTTGAAGAAGCAGGGGCCTTTTCAGTTGTTTTGGAATGTGTGCCTGCGGAATTGGGTAAAACGGTCACTGAAGCCTTGAGTATTCCCACCATTGGTATCGGTTCGGGTGATGCGTGTTCAGGACAGGTTCAAGTGATGAACGATGTGCTGGGGCTCTTTGAAAATACTCCGAAGCACGCCAAGCGTTATGCAGAAGTGGGGCGTATCATCCGTGAAGCCCTGGGAAATTATGCTGCCGAAGTCCGGGGAGGTGTATTTCCCGATGATGAGCACAGCTTCTAAAATATTATTATATCTTCTTATTTTTGTGCTGGGGGGCTGTGCCCTTTTTCAGCCGCAGAAAATAGAATTGTCTGTTATGCAGCAGGCGGTGCGTGACCGTCTGCTCAGACTTCAGGTAACTGAATTTCTTGCTCAAACGGCAAGAGAGCACTTTCAATCAGAAAAAGCGGTTGCTCTGTTTTCTCTGAAGACCGGCTACCGGGATTCCTGGGGCGTTGAAAAAGATCCGGCTCTTGAAGTGCTGGAAGAAGCGATCCGGTACGGTCTGACTGTGCTTGCTTCAGATCCTCAAGCGACGGCTGAAAAACTCATTGGAGAAAAGCTGGATTTTTTAACGGCCTGTGCCTTGCTGAATTTGAAACACGCTCCCCTTGGCAATTCAGACGGCAATTACAGAGATCATCTGTCTGCTCTCGGGATGATGACGGGGTGGAAGTCAAAAAAAATTCTTGAATATGCAGTATTAGCTCTGGAAGAAGGTGAAGTTTCTCCTTTCCGCATAGATCCCGCCTCGGAGCGTCTTTTGGATGAAAAAGGTAATGCAGCTGCATTTGATACGGCTTCAGAACTTTACCGGCGTCCCGATGAAGCAAGGCTCCGCCGTGCGGAACTGCTCCGCCGTGCGATGCTCAACCGTTATCTGCTGCAAATAAAAAGCTCCGGAAGCGTCAACTATCCGGAGCTGAAAATCGCCGTCTGGCGGGGAAAACTCTTTTCAGGAGTTTTTAAGGGACTGTAACTTTTACAGCCGTTCCAGTACATACTGTACGGCGGATTGTTTTTCTTCGCCGGGTTTTGTGGTGGCGGCAATGATTTCCAAGGCCTCAAACAGCCTTTCGCAGCTTTCTTCGTAGCTGAGATTTCCGATTTCAGCCACCAGCCGGGTACCTCTGTCCATCAGCTTTTTATTGGTGCAGTCCACCCAGCTCATCCAGTTGCCGGTGACACGACCCAAGACCACCATTGTGCCGGTGGAAATATTATTCAGCACCAGTTTGACCGCCATATGGCGGATCAGGCGCAGCGGTGAATCAGGAATGGTGCATTCAACGGTGAAATCTCCCTGGCCGCAGCCGATGAAAAGACGTTTGCCGCAAGCAAATTTCTGTGCGTAAAGACTGAAAGCCTTTTCCAGTTCATTCCGGTTGTCGGCAATGCCGGTTTCGATCAGAACTGCGGCATCGTTTCCGGTGGCGTAACGCTCAGGAGATTCTTCGTTGCCGATAGCGATTTTAAGCAGATTGGCACTTCCGATTTTTGGAGGATTGTTCTGGATCTTTTCGGCAGCTCCCAGACGGATGTAATCCTCTTTTGTCCACTCCAGACAGCGCAGGGGGCGGCGCATATTGCGATTCCATACCGTTGCCGTATCAAAAAGAGGATTTTTAACAAATGCCCAGGGCACCGGAGCACTCAAATCATCTGACGGACGGAAAGGAGGCAGCATAAAGGTTGGAGAACGTTCCGTGGTATCGGTAAAGATATCCAGCAGGCAGTCGTCGGCACAATAGGTGATACGGCCGTGTTTGCGGTAGGTTTCAGCTTCAAAATCGATGTAATCTGCCATTGCTTTCCGGGAAGCGGGGCTTTCAAGTTCATTGAGCAGTTTTTCAAAGTCGGCGGCCACATCGGGGACGGGAGTTCCCATTAAATTGGCGGCGATGTATTCCAAAGCGGCTCCGGCAATAAGCTGTTCGGAACTGGTGGCCTGCATACGGGTGGAACCGGCAAGGCCCATAGGTCCGCAGTAAAGATCAAGGACGGTCACTCTTGTGTCGTTGATTGCCCGGGCAGAGCGTTCGATGCGTTCTGCCAGCAGATCGGCGGGATTGTTGAAAAGGAGGAATCCTTTTGCTCCCCGGTTGACAGCTTCTTCAAGAGTTCCCAGCACAGAAGAGGTTTCTCCGCCTTCGGTAATGGCAACGATCATATCATCCTTGCCGATATTGAGGGCACGGAGCTGTTCCCGGCCGAATTCAAGATAGTCTTCAAAAAATTCAACAGAACGGACAAGGGCAAAATCTCCCCCTGTCATAATGCTGAACACCTGATCGGCATATTGATTGAGAGGAGCGTATTTCTCAGCGGTTTCCCGCCACATTCCTTCCAAAAGGATACTCAGTCTGCCAGTGGCACCGCAGCCGGAAAAGACGATTTTCTGACCGTTTTTCAATGTTTCAAGTCCGTCAGCGACCATTTTTTCAAACTGGGCACTTTTGAGGATCTTTTTTGCCATATCAAGGACATTGCGGTCCACCAGCTGCAGATTGGCGATGCCGTCAACAGTGGAACGGGCAAATTCCTTGTCCAGATTGCGGGTCTGGGGGTTGGATTGTTCGGTGGGCAGAAATCCCAGATGAAACTGAGTTTCTTTGGTGATGAATTCTCTGGCTTGAGCCTGTGAAGCGGCACTCATAGCTTTTTTCTCCTGAAATATGTTGAAAATAAGTTCAATTAAGGATAATATAATCCATAATAAGGTTCTTTTCAAGGGAAGAAAAGGGGGGACACAGGCAAATATACAGGAAAATAAGTGCCAAATCCATTTGTATTTGAAAAACATTGCAGTTATATTACACTCAATCAAAAAAATTTTTATGAGGGTTTTATACAATGAAAACACATCCGTGGCAGGGGGCAATGAAGCCCTTTCAGGTTTTGGGAAATACCTGGTTCGTTGGGGTGAAGCAGGCCTCAAGTCATTTGATCGATACCGGGGCCGGATTGATCCTTTTGGACAGCGGCTATCAGAAAAGCCTTTATTATGTGCTGAATTCCATTTATCAGTGCGGATTTTCGCCATACGATATCAAATATATCATCCATTCTCACGGCCATATCGACCACGCCGCAGCCACCCGGGCACTTGTGGAATTGACCGGTGCTGAGACTTTTATCGGCGAAGCTGACCGGGAAATGGTCAACGGTACCCGGAGTGAATTGACCTGGGGACCGGAATTCAATATGGACTTTAACGGAACCTTTGAGCCGGATCACCTGCTCAAAGACGGCGACAAGATCTCTTTGGGAGATGTGGTGATCGATTGTGTGGCAACGCCGGGACATACGGCGGGGACATTTTCTTTTTTCTGGGACATAAAGGATGAGGGAAAAATTTATCGTGCCGGAACCCTGGGGGGCGCAGGGAGCAATACTATGACAAGTGCCTACTTGAAAAAATATAATCTTCCACCGGAACAATGGCGGGGAGCTTTCGGAACAAGCATTGGCCGCTGCCGCCGGGAAAAGGTGGATGTCTTTATTGGAAATCACGCCCATCAGAACAATACTGCTGAACGGTGTGAAAGATTGTTCGCCGGGGAAAAATTGGCCTTTTATGATCCTGAAGGTTGGGGACGTTTTCTGGATCAGTGCCAGAAAAATCTTGATGAACTCAATGCCAAAGATCCTTTGTGAAAGCGGAAAAACTGTACTTGCTTCTTGAAAAAAACTGCAAATGGTGCTATATTATAGGAACATCAAACAACTGTAAACGGTTTTTCCGGCAAAAGAATAAGTGATTATGGATGCCGGATCCAGACCATAAAAAGACAAAAGGGGTATTTATGGCTCTCTTCAGCAGCGGAAAATATTCGACTTTACGCGTTGTGGCTCCTCAGGCCCGCAAGATGGTTATTCCTGACGGTTCCTGGGTCAAATGCCGGAACTGCGGCCAAACTCTTTATACCGATAAACTTGAGGATAATCTTAACGTCTGTTGGAACTGCAACTGCCACTTGAGTGTCACCGCTCCCGACCGTATCAAACAGCTTGCCGATGCAGACAGTTTTGAGGAGTTTGACAAGAACTTGAAATCCGTGGACCTGCTGGGATTTGTTGACTCCAAACCCTATTCCAAACGCCTGAGTGAGAGCGTGGCAAAAACCGGGCTTTCAGAAGCCGTTGTCTGCGGTAAATGCACGATCGAAGGACACGCTTGTGCCATCGGAGTTATGGATTTCCGTTTTATGGGAGCTTCAATGGGCTCCGTGGTGGGCGAAAAAATCGTCCGTATGGTAGAACGTGCCATTGCAGAAAATTTGCCCGTGATTATGGTGACAGCTTCAGGCGGTGCCAGAATGCAGGAAGGTGTGGTCAGTCTGATGCAGATGGCAAAGACTTGCGGTGCATTTGAAAAACTTGCCGCAGCAGGCCTGCCTTACTTTGCTGTGCTGACCAATCCCACCTATGGCGGAGTCAGTGCCAGTTTTGCCACCATTGCCGACGTGATCATTGCTGAACCTGAAGCGATGATCGGTTTTGCCGGACAGCGGGTCATTGCAGAGACGACCAATGCAAAATTGCCTGAAAATTTCCAGAAAGCTGAGTTCCTTTGGGAAAAAGGCTTGATCGACCGGGTCACTGAAAGAAAAAAATTACGAAAAGAATTGGGATTTCTGCTTGAAATTTTCAAAAACTGAGTATATATTGTAATATTGTCACTTTTTGATGCCGGGACGGACCCCGTGTGTTGTCAAAAGCGCCAACCGGGTCAGGTGGGGAACCAAGCAGCCCTACGCGATTTTTGACAGGCCTCGGGTAATCTGTTCCGGCTCTTTTTATTTTTCTGTTTCAAGCCGGATCACGGAAAAAAGGAGCACTATGGAACGAATTGACGGGCGCAGACCCGATGAACTGCGTAAATGGAGTATTGTCCCCAACTTTCTTTCACATCCCGCAGGCTCCGCTTTGATCAGCTGCGGCGGAACACGTGTCGTTTGTGCCGTGAGTTCTGAAAACCGCGTTCCTTCGTGGATGAAAAGCCAGGGCAAAACCGGCGGCTGGATCACCTGTGAATATGGAATGCTGCCTGCTTCCACTCACGACCGTATGAAACGGGAGGCATCTTCCGGTAAACAGGGGGGGCGTACTGTTGAGATCCAGCGTCTCATCGGACGTTCGTTGCGGATGTGTGCCGATTTGGAAAAAATGGGCGAAAATACCTTTTTTGTTGACTGCGATGTGATCGATGCCGATGGCGGAACCCGCTGCGGAGGTATTTCAGGTGCCGCTGCAGCCCTTGCAATGGCGTGTTGCAGACTTTATCCTGAAGTTTCTCCTTTCAAACAGCTTGTGGCCGCCGTCAGCGTGGGGATCATTGACGGAATTCCTATGCTTGACCTTTGTTATGAAGAAGACTCCCGGGCCGAAGTCGATATGAATGTGGTTATGGCTGAGTCCGGGGAATTTATTGAGATCCAGGGGACTGCTGAACACGGTACATTTTCCAGAAGCCGTATGAATGAACTGCTTGATCTTGCTGAACACGGTTTGCGTCAGATTTTCAAGATCCAGCACGAATGTATTGAGGCGGGGTTGAAGTGAGTGAGTATCAGGTAATTGCCAGAAAATGGCGTCCTCAGCGTTTTGCGGATGTGGTGGGGCAACAGCACGTTGTCCGCACTTTGCGTAATGCTATCACCAAAAACCGTACCGGACACGCTTATCTTTTTGTGGGGCCCCGGGGAATCGGTAAAACCACTTTGGCCCGTATTTTTGCCAAAGCTCTCAACTGTCTGGCTCCTGTTGACGGCGAACCCTGCTGTCAGTGCGAAAACTGCCGTGCAATGGCTGAGGAACGTTCCCTCGATGTGATCGAAATCGACGCCGCCAGCCGCAATAACGCTGAATCTATGCGGGAACTGGCTGAAGATGTGCTGCCGAGTCCGGTGGGAGGCAAATATAAGGTCTATATCATCGCCGAGGTCCATATGCTTTCAAAAGTGGCTTGGAACGTTTTGCTCAAGACCGTTGAAGAACCTCCGGCTCACGTTAAATTCATCTTTGCCACCACTGAAGTCCATCAGGTGTTGCCCACCATTATTTCCCGGTGCCAGCGTTTTGATTTGCAGCCTATTCCTACAAAACTCATCGCCGAGCGTCTGGCTCTTATCGCCAAAACTGAAAATGTTGCCGTTGAACCTGCGGCAGTTGCCGCTATTGCCCGTGCTGCTGAGGGCGGAATGCGCGATGCCCAGTCCCTGCTGGATCAGATGATCGCCTTTTTTCTGCACGGTGACGGCGGAGTCGTTACCGGGGAACAGGTGCTTTCGCTTTTTGGTCTGACCGATAAAGGGGAACTGGACAATCTGGTCGGCTCAATGCTGCGTAATGATCCTGCGGAAGTTATTACCATTGTGGCGAAACTGGCGAAAAAGGGCAAAAATCTTGAAACTCTCTTTGAAGAGCTGCTGGGTGCGATCCGGGCGGTGGAGCTGTGCAGTCTGCTGCCTCAGCCGGAGCTGGTGCTGGATGAAACTCCCGAAGCTGTGGCGGAATACCGCAAACTGGGAACATTGGCTCCCAATAGTGATGTGGTGCGTATACTCCTTGAGCAGCTTGCTCCGGCAGGAAGGGTGCTCCGGGATGCTCTTGACCGGCAAATCGTTCTTGAAACATTGATATTAAAGGCAATGCGTGAAGCCCACGCCGTGCGTATTGATGATATCTTGCGCCGCTTGAATCAGTTGCGGACAGCTGGAGAGTTGAAATTCCTTGAAAAACTCCCTGCGGTGGAATCACCTCTGCCTATTCCGGGGGCTTTGAGTGCCAATATTCAAGTCGCACCCGTTGCCGCCCCGGCAGTTGAACCGACTCCTGTTGTTGAGGCTGTTTCTGCAGTTGTTCCTGAACCTGCCGCTGAGGTTGTTTCTGCAGTTGTGCCTGAACCTGTCGCTGAAGCTGTTTCTGCAGTTGTTCCTGAACCTGTCGCTGAGGTTGTTTCTGCAGTTGTTCCTGAACCTGTCGCTGAGGCTGTTTCTGCAGTTGTGCCTGAACCTGTCGCTGAGGCTGTTTCTGCAGTTGCGGCAGAAGAAAAAATTGTTTCTCCGGCAGCAGAAGAGTCTGCCGCATCCGGGGATGAGAAGTCCGTTGTTTCTCAAGGTGAAAATCTTGAAAGTGCCACCATCGGCAGTGGTGAATTTGGTGAAAGTGATGACGTGCAGCAGGCCCCTGACCGCAAAGTCAGGCACAGTGTTCTTGCTCACAATCCTGATGCAATGCGCCGCATTGTTTATGAAGACCCCAAGGTTGCGGAAGTTGTGGAACTTTTTAACGGCACGGTTATTGATATGCACGTTATGTGATAGAATTTGTTATTCAGGAGAAAAAGATTATGAAAATCGCAGTTACTTGTGAAAATCATCAGGTTTTTCAGCATTTTGGACATACGCCCGGTTTTGCTGTTTTTGAAGCAGAGGATGGTAAAATCATCAGTGAAAAGCTCCTTCCTTCCGGTGATTCCGGTCACGGAGCTCTTGCCGCTCTGCTGGCTGAAGAAAAGGTGGATGTCCTTATTTGCGGCGGCATCGGCGGAGGTGCCATCAATGCTTTGCAGTCAGCTTTCATTATGGTTGTGGGCGGAGCTGAAGGCGATGTCCGTGAAGTGGCTGAAGCCTTTGCCAACGGCACATTGAAAGTCCGTGAGAATTTTCACTGCAATCACCACCACCACGGAGAAGAACACACTTGCGGCAATCACGGTTGCGGCGGCGGCAGCTGCCACCACTGAAAAAAAGTGTATTCCAAGGCGGCTCTTATGCCGCTTTTTTGTTTCAAATAAGGGATAAAAAATGATCCGGCATATTGCTTTTGACTTTGACGGAACTCTGGCTGACAGTGTTGAATTCTGTCTTGCAGTGTTTGAAAAAGTATTTATAAAATATATGGGTGAAAAAGCTCCTGACCGGGAGGCGGTCTACAACAATTTCGGTATGAATGAACCGGGGGTGATCCGTTTTTTTATGGGGCAGGAAAATCCGGATGCGGAAAATGATTTTTATGAATTTCACCGGGCTTTGCATCCGGCTATGTGTCCTGAGGCTTTTCCCGGTGTGATCGGCTTGCTTGATTTTCTGAAATCCAGGGATATTCCTATGACGATCCTGACGGGACGGTCTGAGACCACCTGTAATATATCACTTGACTTTTTGGGGATGCAGAAATACTTTGTTTCAGCCAAGTACGGTTCTCCCGAAAAAAATGACAAAGCAGGACAATTGCGTGAAGTGATGTCGGCGTACGGCTTAAGGGCTGACGAGATCGTTTATGTGGGGGATGCTGTTTCAGATGTGACCGCCTGCCGCAAGGCGGGCGTGGAATGTCTGACGGCGGCGTGGGCTTCATCTGCCCGGATCGAAGAGCTGAAAAAAGTCAATCCCGGATTGATTTTTTATTCAGTGGATGATATGCTTTTGTGGCTGAAAGAAAGGGTTTGAATCAGCTGTCAATGAGAAAAGTTCTACTTTTCTTTTAAAAAGCTCTTGACATTGTCGTTAATGGATACTATATTATTAATATAGGTTGCGGGTGTAGCAAAACGGTTATGCTCCAGCTTCCCAAGCTGGCGACGCCGGTTCGACTCCGGTCACCCGCTCCATTTTTTTTGCCTTTTTACAGTATTGAGGAGGAGTTTGTATGAAAAAAATTGCCTTGGTTCTGTTTGCTTTACTTGTGAGTGTGCTTTCCGGCTGTGCAGCGAAGCGTCTTCCTTCTGAGGATATTGAAGCTCCTGTACTCAATGCCAAACTTATTGCTGTTCTCAAAGATCCGAAACTTGCTCCCAACACCAGAGAAAAGTACGATGCCATCCGTGCTTTGATCAAAAAGGTGGATTTTGAATTCACCCGTGAGACCAAGACCATCAACGAATATCTTGCTCCGCAGGATGCCATTATCGACCTTCCTGAAGCGGCCGACCGCCGTATCACCTTTAACTACCAGTACCGTGACCGCTATGTGCGTCTGGTGTTTTCCACCTACCGTGAGTTTGTGGTGCGGGTGGATATTATTGAAAAATGAGCGATGCTTCTTTTATGGCGGCTGCTATGGAAGAAGCCGCCGCTGCCGCAGCTGCGGGTGAAGTTCCCGTGGGGGCCGTTGCTGTTTGTAACGGCGTTATTGTGGCCCGGGGACGTAACTGTGTGGAATCCCGGGGGAGTGTTGACGGACACGCGGAGTTTGAATTGATGCGTGCCTTGTGTCAGGCAAGAGGGGACTGGCGTCTGGAAGATTGTGAAATTTTTGTGACCAAAGAGCCCTGTTTTATGTGTACGGGAATGTTGATCAACGCCCGTGCCAAGCGGATCGTCTACGGTTTTTCCGATCCGGCAACGGGGGGGTGCGGCGGCAGTTTGAATTTGTGTGCACATCCGGGGAATCTGTGGCATCCTGAAGTTGTTGCGGGTGTCCTTGCAGAAGAAACATTGGCACAATTTCGTCTTTTTTTCAAAGAAGTTCGCAAAAAAAACAAAAAACGCCCTTGAAAAATTGCTTTTCCGGGTTTATAGTATGCAGTGATGAACTGTGACGATCTGAGGGTGGAAAGTTATAAGGTTCACCTGAAGAATGTTCCAATACCGGAGGGCACCCGAATGAATATGAGACACAACAAATTCACACTGGTTGAGTTGCTGGTCGTAATTTGCATCGCCTCACTTCTGATGGGGCTGGTGCTCCCTGCCTTCAACCGTATGGTCACGGGCTCCGCCGTCGACCGCTTAGCCTCCAACTTAAAGCTCCGCCTGGAGCACGCCCAATCCCACGCCGCCAGCTCCCGCCGCCACGTCGCGTTGATCCTGCCCCACGGGACAGGGTGGAATGATTCTCAGGAGCAAGCAGCCCGTCTCGGCGGATCGAAAATGTGCTATGTAGACTGGAATGCTGACAACAGTACGGCTGCTTTTCGCCGCTGGGTTCCTGATGAAGATTGGAGTGTTCCTGAAAGAGGTGCTTTCCTTGTTTACGCTACCAATCAGGAAAGTCAGATCGCTGCAGAAGGAAGTCCCCAGCCTATCGGAACAAATGCCGGACTTGATACGGTGATCTACAATGGATCTGGTGCTGCATCAGATAAGCCCCTCAAAGATATGACAGGTTCATTGACTGTGCCTTCCGGCACTCCTACGAGCAATCCGGTAAATTCAGCAATTGTGTTTTCTCCAAACGGCAATATTCGCAGTACCTCAGACGTCTATCTGGTTGTTGCAGAGGCGATGGCTTCGGGGAATCAGCTTGTGTTTCCCGGTGGTGCTGTTCACAACTACCGGGTGTTGAAGATAAATCGTGTCACCGGTAAAGTGGAGTATTACAGATGATGAAAAGATTTTACTTCAATATGATTGAAATAATACTGGCGATTTCAATTATTGCTATCGGCATTTCCAGTGTTATTGTTCTCTTTACATCCGGCTTGAAAAAAGGTAACGAGGCCGTACAGTTCAATAATCTTCCTGATGCTACGGAAAGCATATTGGCTCATATCCGGCAAATTGCTGCTGCCAACGGCACGACTGCTGGCTGGGGTACTGCTATGGGGTTTCAAAATTTGGCAAACAACAATTGGAATGACGAGTCCGGAGTGGCAATGTCCGCTTTTACAGTTTCTGATACTGATGGACGTGCGATTATTCCCAGTAACAGCGGCAGTAACTATCTTTACCGGCAGTTGGTTGTCACCGCGGTGAATGCCGCTGGGGAACCCACGGGCTATGCCAGTACTTTTTCTGCTGTTGCCGAAGTGCGGCGAATCAATAATCCGACTCCAATAATGCTTTCTCATCCTCATAAACCTTTGAAGGAATCTTTGCCTGCTGATACAGTTGCGGCTTTTACGGATGCCGATGGGGGAAATTCACAGACTGCGTGCCGTCTGGTGCTTGAAGTACGCATTTCGTATCCTGCCGAGGCTGTGCCCGAAAGCCGTCAGAGTAAAATTCATCGGCTTGAGATTTTTAATGACAAATATAACCGGTTTGTACTATGAAAAAAATCAGCAGCAAAAAACGATTTACTTTGGTGGAGCTCCTTGTTTCACTCGGGATTTTCAGTATACTTCTGGTGCTGTTTATGCAGTTTTTCAGCGATATGCGTCTTTCCTGGACCAATTCAGAGAAACGTTCTGAAATAAGTTCCAACGTCCGGATCGCAATGGATATGCTGTCTACCTTGCTCAGTGCAACATATTATTCCACTGCCAGTCTTTACAGTGGTGCCGAAGGTCAGTTCCCATTTCAAATCACTCCCGGGGCTGCAAACCGTCCGGGCAAGATGTATTTTGCCGTAAAAACCAATATAGATCTGCCGGGGAGTTCTCCCATACGTTTCATTGGAGTTCAGGTTCCCAATGTTTCAGAGGCTTTCGGAGTGACCGGGACCGGGCTTTACAAACTTTATTTGACTGTGCTTTCCAATGATTCTTCAACAAACAATGGAAATGTGTATCCCCGGTATTTTCCGGAATTTCTTGACGGATCAAATCCGCCCAACGAGTTGAGTGCCGCTGCTGCATTGGGGAATTTGAGAACCAATTTAAATACAAAGCTGCAGGGGAGTTCCAACCATAAGATCGAGTTGCTGCGTAATGTTACTGATTTCAGGATAACGGCTTATAATTACGACGGTGCGGCACTTTCACCTACGACTGCCGGTACGGAAACCGGTGTTTTTTGCGTTCCAGGGGCTGTTGAAATTCAAATTTCCGTTTTGAAAGATGAGGATTTTACTGCGTGGACAAATATGAAAGGCGGTGTAGCGGCAGCTGAATCGTCAGATGCCAGAGCTTTCAGAATTGAAAAGCAGCTGACCTTTGCCCGCCGTATTCACATCGGAGACCGTTGGAAAATGGAGGCAGTGTATGATCGGTATTGAAAGACAAAAAGGCGTTGCACTTCTCTTTGCATTGGGAATCCTCTCGCTGATTTTAGTTATGGGACTGGCATTTTTAGGGAATGCCCTTATTTCTCAAAAAATAGCCTTTAACAGTCAGGAAGCAAGTTCAGCCAAACTTGCTTCTCGCAATGCTGTTGACAGAGCCTTGGCACACTTGACTCTGTTTAATTTGATGCAGGCAAGGGATCAAGCAACCTATTATGCTTCAGATGCTTCAAGTGTTTTCAGCCGGCTCAACAGTGACCCGCTGACCTTGAATGGAACCAGTCAGACAGCTGGGAGCGATGCTGCTGCAATAAGTCAGGATATGCTGGCTTCTGTAACTTCCTACGACTCAAAAATGACCGTGGAGAAAAAGTATGATACGCCCTGGTACGACGGGGCTTCCAGTGCGGCAAAATGGATCTATGTTCACAGGAACGGTGTGGAAAGCAATGGAGCGACCACAACGAACACGAATAATCCTATTGTTGCACGTTATGCCTATCAGGTGTTGCCGCAAACATCCCAATCACGGCTTTCGCTTTTCGGAGTGACTTCCGGGGTTACGGGAATTGCCGGGATCACGCCAGCTGCAAGCAATCCGAGAATACCTCATACGCATCGATGGGGAATTGATATTGATGAATTGGTCATCCCCGGATTGAACAATATGTTTATGACCTATTGGGGGACTGGTGCCAACTATGCTTTGACCCCTCAGTATGAATTTGACAACTTTACCAACCTGCTTGCCGGTAGTTCTGCTCCCAATCCTTTTCAGGGAAATTCGCGGGATATCGAAAACCGGAAACGCTGGCTCAGAAATATTTTTGTTGAGGGCAAGGGCCGGGTGGCACGCGAAATGTATAAGGCTGGCTTTGATTGGTATCCCCGTTTTAATTTGAGCGGACGTACCGGCGGAACAGATGCCTGGTATTCACGATTCCTCAGAAAAGATGAAGCAGACAGTGTCTTAAATTCCTTAAAGAACAGTGCGACAGTGCTTGATCGCCTTACGATAGCTCCGGCCAATAATGCCATTCATAAATTTGACGACAGCAAGGTTCGGGATTCCGACTATGTGAATCAGTCCGGTCATACCGGAATCGGTTTGCCCTTCTTGCGCAGTATTGGTGATGACGCACAGAAAGGAGCTTTTTCAAATGTCGAATATTTACGCAAGCAGATCGCAGCCAACTTGAATGATTATTGCGATGCAGATTATATTCCCACCAGCGATGTTGAATCTTCCAAGTGGAACGAGGCTGCGACTGTCACGGGAACACAGACTCCCCCAAATTATACCGGGAACGAGCAGACTCCTTATATCAACGAGGTCGGTTTCGGATTCAAGATCGGTAATGCTAAATTTACTGCCAACGGCGGCGAGTATAAGTTTTCTGCAGATGTGGAATCAGAACTCCTTGTTGAGCTGATAAATATTTACAAGTCCTTTGCTAAAAAGAAAGACGGAACTTCCCTTACAGCTCAGGATTTGAGTTTTTATGGAGTGTTGAAAGAGTTGTCGATCGGACTTGACGTCTCCTTGAAAGCTGATGTGACCTTTTTTGAAAACAAAGACGGTGTTGAAACCAAGATCGACGAAACAAAGGCGATTTCTGTACCTTATTCTGAGAGTGTCGAAGCACATAAACTAATTGAGTCAGCCACCTTGAAAGTTGAATCCGGAGCCAACGGTTTTACCGGGGATGGACCTTATTGGGTCAAAAATATACCTTTGGCATCAGGAGGAACATCAACCAAAACAATAGAAATCGACTTGACCAATAGAGTTAAAGACGCATTCGGTAATGCAGCACTCAATGGTAAAACTGTTTCTAAAGTGACTGTCGCACTGAGTGAAGTGGCCGTGAAACTTAAATCAGTGAAGTTCAATTTCGGCAACTTTGCTCTCACCGCCCCCAGTTGGGAAGCGGGATCCAGTGCTGTGGGAATCGATTTTGTGTGTGTTGAAAATATTGCCGGGGATGTGCGTTCTGTTGAGCCTGCTGTGGAGCTGTTTAATGGCAGTGAGACTGATTTTAATACAAAACTTGGTGGAACCGCAAACGGTTTGGTCGTCTATTCTGGCGGTATGGAAGCACGGGATCCCAGACAGAATCTCAATGCCAAGTTTCATCCATCTACCGCTGTCGCCAATTGCACCAATGACTGGGTAAATGTGAAAGAACCATCCTTTGAAATCTCTTCCGGGCCGGTTCAAACTCTTTCCGAGTCTCTCAAGTGGGATGATGTGAGTACCCGTATTTCTTCCGGTAAGGTCAACAGCGTTTCCAATCCTGCTGATCCCAAGGCTGATTCTGCTGACGATGCATCCAAGTTGAGTAACATCGATGTGGAAACTGCAACCGACCCTGCGTGGAAAGGTAATAGTGCAGGGCAGCATATTTCAACAGCTGTCATCCGCAATGCTCCTATGCGGAGTCCCTGGGAATTGGGATTCATCCACCGCGGTGTTCCTTTCCAAACGATCAACCTGAAGAAAGCCGGGGGATTTGGTGACGCAACAGCTTTAGACGATTTTGATCACGAAGCTGAAAATTTTGCAAATTGGACAGAACCAGTCGGTACCAGATATGCGAATGGCGATGCCGGGATCCTCGATCAAATCAAGATGACTGAATTCAATAAATCTTATGGAAAAGTGGATATGTCATCTCTCCGTGTAACGACTGCTCCCGCCTGGTGGGTCTCTGCCTCTGGAGGCGGTTCGGTTGTTCCGATTACTGATTTGAACAGAAATGTTTTCAAATCTTTGTTTGAAAATATGAGAAGTCAGACCCCTGCTCAATTTTTGGAAGAATCCGTAAATCTTGAAACTGTCCCGGCAGCACCTGCACCACCTGCTGTGTCAGCTTGGTTGGGGACTGCTCTTTCACCTAACCCGGTTGGAGATGATTTCAATATGGAAAATATCCCTGCCGGGGTGCTGAGGTCAAAAGTGTTTAACAAAGAGGAAATGAAAAATATTTTTGTTTCCGGCAGCAATGATGCCGCTCAGGAAGAACGTATCGGAAAGACAGTGAACTTGCTTGAAGGTGAAAGTTATTCTGTTCCCAATGTTTTCAAGATCGTAGTCGTTGCACAGACGATCCGGGATCTGACAGGCGATATCGGTCGTGTCAACAACAGCGGAGATGTAGTGCTTGCGAACACTGCCGCCGGATTGGGGGAAAAGGCCCTTTGGGGTCGATTTGATGCCAGAATTGGAGCAAATCCCGATGCAAACCTTTATTACGACGAAATCTTGAGCGAATGCCGGATGCTGGTCACTGTGGAAAAGATCCATTATATGGAAGGCAATAAGCCTCGGGCTCGGCTGCGGGTCAAGCAGATCGAGTATCTGGATTAAAATGTGATTTTAAGGTTGATTTTTGGAGATTTTTGAAGCTCCGGGCAGAGGCCCGGATGCTTTGTTTTAGGTAACTTACAAGAAGTGAGGTTGGAATGAAAGTTACTCCCGAAACAGTTGTTCTGATCGATTGCAATTGCAATGAGATTCAGAAGATCGCACGTGCAGTACGCAGTGCAAAGGTGTACACAATGGTGATGCCTTGTTCTGTTCCTTTGGAACGGCTCCAGGCAGAGAAACCTGTCGGTATCATTTTCTGTGCCGATAAAAATGAACCCGAGCTCGCCGCCAAGGCCGCCGGGATCGCCGCACTCGATCTGCCCAAGATCGCCGTGGACGGTGCCGCCGATATGTTCCCCGGTATGGAAAGCGTGAAACTCGCTTCTGCCACCGCCGTTGAACCCCTTGTCAAATTCTGCTTTGACAAGTGCGGCTGCACCGGTAAGTGGACTATGGAAAACTTTATCGAAGAAGCTATCGCCGATATCCGGGCTCAGGTGGGCGACCAGACCGTGGTTCTCGGACTTTCCGGCGGTGTGGATTCCAGCGTCGTCGCTGCTCTTATCCACAAGGCTATCGGAAAACAGCTGACCTGCGTTTTTGTCAATCACGGTCTGCTGCGTAAAGATGAACCCGAAAACGTCCAGAAAGTCTTTGCCGACACTTTCGATATGAATCTCGTTTATGTGGATGCTACCGACCGTTTCCTCGATAAACTCGCCGGCGTGGATGAACCCGAAAGAAAACGCAAGATCATCGATAAGGAATTTATCGAAGTCTTTGCCGATGCTGCAAGAGCTGTCAACGCTCCCTTCCTCGGTCAGGGGACTATTTATCCCGATATCCTCGAAAGTATCTCTTTTGACGGCAAACCCGCCATCAAAAGTCATCACAACGTTGGCGGTCTCCCCCCCGACCTCAAATTCAAACTGGTGGAGCCCGTGGAACGTCTTTTCAAAGATGAAGTCCGTCAGGTGGGTCGCCTTTTGGGACTGCCTTCAATTATGCTTGACCGTCATCCTTTCCCCGGTCCCTCCCTCGGTGTCCGTCATCTGGGAGCTATTTCACGGGATACTCTCGCCGTGCTCCGGGAAGCCGATGCCATCGTCACTGAAGAATTGATGAAATCCGGCTGGTATGCCAAAACCTGGCAGACTTTCGCCATCTTTGTTCCCGTCAAAACCACCGGTATCCGGGACGGCGGCAGAAGCTATGACAACGTTATCGCCATCCGCTCCATCAACAGCGTGGATGCCGTCACCGCTCAGGTGGTGGAACTGCCCTGGGAACTCCTTTTCAAGATGTCTCAGCGCATCGTGACCGAAGTCAAGGGAGTCAACCGCGTGGTCTATGATATCACCCAGAAACCCCCGGCGACAATCGAGTGGGAGTGAGTTTTTTTTCAAAAAAATCACTTTCATCAATAATAAAAGCTCCTCTCCGGACGTTAATTGGTCGAGGTTCCTCTATTGTGGGGAATAAGTCCAAATAATCAGTCGGAGAGGAGAAGGGAGTAATTTATGAAAAGGAGTTTTTTGTCAACTGTTCTGTGCGGAGCTCTGATCGGATTTTCCGGTTACGTTTTTGCTGATACCACAGAAGCTAATCCCGGCGGCGGACGTCCCGCCTGGGGGCAGGGGGGCAGAGGCGGTATGGGCGGTATGAGAGGCCAGGGACGCTGGCGTGGACAGGGCGGTCAGGGCCGTTGGCGCGGTCAGGGCGGGCCCGGTATGCGGGGCGGAATGGGATTCGGCGGTATGATGTTCAACCGCATCTCAAAAGAATCTGAGATACAGCAGAAGTTCCCCGAAGAGTACGCCAAAGCTGCCAAACAGCTCATTGAAGCCGAAGCAAAACTGCAGGAACTCGCCCAAAAAGCCAAAGTCGATTTGCCCGTTGACAATAACTATGTGTTCAGACAGCTCAAGGCAAAGGCTCCCGCTGAATTTGCCGAGATCGAAAATAAACTCAAACAGCGGGAAACAATGCGTGAAGGGTTTGAAAAACTCCGTGCCCTTGCTGAGAAGCACAAACTTAAACTCAGTTTCGGTTTCGGATTCGGTATGCGGCCCGGTATGCGGGGCCCTGAAGCTCAGCAGCCCGGCGACCATCCGCGGATGCGCCGTAATGATGTCGCCAAGATCAATGCGGTCCGTGAACGCTATCCCGCAGAATGGAAGAAGGTTCTTGAGCTCCGTCAGCAAAATAAGCACGGAGAAGCCCGTGCATTAACCCGGGAACTTATACAACGTCTTGATGCACCCGGAAAAACGGCTCCGCAGCAGCCTGCCGGGAAGTAATTATACTTCAGGGGGAATCTAAACTAATGACACTTTTCGGTAAAAATAAATTTGCTGTGGTGTTCTGCTCTCCGGAACTTTTCCGGGGAGCGGTTTTTGCCAGACAAAATTCAAGATGGGCTCTGGTCCGCAGTGGAGAAATTTCTTCCGGATCCGAATTGCCCGGGGATAGACTCAAGGCTCTGCTTAAGGAAATCGGCTATTCCAGCGATTTCAATCTCTTTTTGACCGGTCAGCTGGCAAACAGCTTTGTTTTTAACTGGAACTCCGTTCCCCTGCCGCCTAAAGAACAGCAGAGTGCTGTCGAAATGGAGCTTGCAAGTGCTCTGCCCGGATCTGTGGATGAACCCCTGTTCCAGTTTACCGAATCCCCTGTAAACGAAGATGGTTCACTCCCGATCAGTGTTTGTGCATTCCCCGCTTCCGCTCTTGATCAGGTTTCTGCAATGCTCAACCGGGCCAATTACAAAGCTGATGAATTTGTTTCCCCCCTTATTTGTCAGCAGCCGGATGACCCCCCTTTGCACTTTGATGTGATCAATCCCGATATGTTTTTTCATAACGGTGTCTGGAAAAGGAGTGCCGGAAGAGAAAAAATCCTTGCCGATGCTGCTGAACGCTGGCGTAAGGTTATGAATGAAACTTTTGTGCTGCCCGAAAATTTCGACGTGGCAAAATTCCTGTCCGTGCTTCTGGTTGCCCGTCTGGAGTGTTCCGGAGTCTCCGTCAAAGAACGCCTTTCTTTGAGAGTTCTGCCTGAACAGTCCCGGCCCTTGCGTTACCGGGCACACATCCAGCTCGGACTGATTCTGCTGGCATTGCTCATTGTAAATCTGCTCTGGGCTGTCTATCTCAATTATGGCGGCGAATATCGTGAGGCAAGAGAACTGACTTATGAAATCGAAAGCTGCCGCCGCAAGATAACATCCATCAACTCCCGGCTCAAACGGAATCAGAAAGCATCGAGAGATATGGCAAGAGTCGTGGAAATCTCTGCCGGTGAAAGTGATGTTATCGGAAAACTTGCAGCTTTCTCACGGCTGCTCCCTGAAAATGTCCTTGTGTCCAATATACGTTGGAGCGATTCCGGTGTCGATTTGCAGCTTCAGTCCGAAAACGCCAATATCAATCTGCCTGAATTGCTCAAGCCGCTCAATTTCTGGAAAATAGGCAATCTGCAGCAGCGTCAGATGTGGGGAAGCGATGTGACTTCCATTAATTTGCGTCTGGTTCCCAATACTGATGATGCTGATAAAGATAAGAAAAAAGGCGGTACCTCTTCCCGCCGCAGACAATTTAATTCGGGAAGGAGGACCGGAAGATGAGTCTTGATGTAAAGAAACTTTTGTCCACTCCCAAAGGACAGCTGATCGCGGCCCTCTGTGCCCTCGGCTGTGTGTGGCTCGTACTGATCCTCTATTTCGGCGGCGAATTTATCGGCGACCTGCCCAGTGCAGACTCCCTTGAGGATTCAAAAAGAGAACTCAAAAAGCAGAAGATACTGCTGCAAAAAGCGTTGGCCGAAGAAAAAGAGTATCTCCAGCTCCGTGAGAAATACAACGAAAAAATCCGTTCCGCGTGGCGGGAAAGCAAACACGGTATCGTGGAAACACAGTTGCGCCGTATCGTCTCTGATACCGCTACCAGACTGGAACTTAAGCCCAACAGCCTCGGAACTGTCAGAACAAACCGTATCAACGAAGACTTTTATTTCGCAGAAATCGACATCACGATGAATGGCACTTACGAAGAAGTGATCAAATTTATCGCCGCTGTCGCTGAATGTCAACCTAAACTCAGCTGGCGCCGCCTTGATCTGCGGCCCGACTTCCGCCGCCGTTTTATGCGGAACAGCAATACCAATCTCGCCGCAGCACGGGCTCAGGCTGTGCAGGATCAGAACTCCGTCAGTGTTATGTTCAACGGTGTGATCCGGGTCATCGGATATGACGGTTCTCCCAATGTGGCGGCTCTGCAGAAAAAATCAACCGCCCAAAATAAAGGAGCACTCAAAAAATGAAAACTCCTCTGATATTGCTTAACTGTCTTTTGGCAGGCGGTGTTTGTTTTGCTTTTGTCAGTAATATCAAATCCCTTTCAAAAGAAGAACAGGTCGTCCCCGTTAAAAGGGTACGCAAACAGATCCGTCAGGACAACGTTCAAAATCAAACTCCTGCTGTTGTTTATACCAAAGAGCAGCAGCTTCAAAGCATTTTGACTGCCAATATCCTCAATCCTGACCGCAGCCCTAATACCGGGGCACGGGGAAGAAACCGCCGGGTGCAGCTTTCTCTGGTG
>JAZUPO010000242.1:0-5040 GCA_045605205.1 Victivallaceae bacterium | reverse complement strand
CCAGGAGGGGGGGGCTTCTGCAAAACGGGCGGCAAAGTGGAAATTACCCAGACTGTAGGCGATAAAGCCGCCGTTATAAGATTCAAAGCCCTGAGATGTATGGGGGTGGTGGGCGATCACTGCTGAAGCTCCCGCATCAATAAAGGCCCGGTAGTTTTCGCGGATACGTTCAGAGGGGAACGCCACCTGCTCCTTGCCGTCGTGAATGATCACCAACACAAAGTCGCTTTGGCATTTTTCTTTTGCCACCTGAGCTGCAATAGCAGGGGGATTCAGGGGATTGGAACCGGGAGTTGTTCTGGTACAGTCACACGCCTGACGCATAGAAGCACAGATCACCGCCAGCTTCAAACCTTTCAGATCCCAGTACAAAGTGCTTGATGCTTCGGCAAGGTTTTTGCCGCCGCCCACATATTTGCCGCCGGCATCGGTGATATATTTCATCGTCTCAAGGAATGCTTCATCGCCGAAGTCCCGGGAATGGTTGTTGGCCAGAGCAAAAATCGAAAATCCGCTCTTTACCAGAGCGGGCATCACATCGGGATCGGCTTTCAGATTGGGGCCGCATTTGTAAATGGGTTCGCCGCCCCGGGTCAGGGCACATTCCAGATTGGTGATGCCCAGATCACAGGAGCGGATCTCAGGCAGGACGGATCCGAAAACACTTTCAGTTTCGCCTTTGCAGAGACGTTCCTCAGATTTCTGCCGGGGAATGAGGTCACCGGTGATAAAGATGCTTTTGGCACCTTTGAGAGCAGCGGTGTCATAGACGATCCTGCCGTCGAAAGGGATAACTGTTGACATAATGAATACTCCTTAAAAATTTGATTCCCGGGAAAGGGAAACGATGTTTTATTGAAATTCCCCGGGCAACATCCGGGCCAATTCTTTGACTTTCTGTTCTGAATCCAGATCGCAGACCAGCAAACCGTTGCCCGATTTGATGACGGCGATATGGTTGAGGCCGATGACTGCAATGGCACAATCACTGTCATTGATGACAAGGTTGTTTGAAGCGTTCAGGGTATAGGCGTGCCCTTCCAGCACATTGCCGTCATCGTCGCTTTTCCGGAAATTTTTCAACACCTTCCAGGTTCCCACGTCGTCCCAGTTGAAAGGAGCCCGGCAGACAGCAGCTCTGCCGGTTTTTTCAAGAATGGCATAATCAATGGAAATCCGGGGCAGTGAGGCAAAGTCGACTCTGTAATCCACTCCCTTGAGCCACTTTTGGATGACAGAGTGGATCTCAGGACAATTGTTGGCAAATTCTTCAATGATGACTGAACTCTGCCAGAGAAAAATACCGCTGTTCCACAAATACTGTCCGCTTTGCATAAACTCCTGGGCGGCAGAAAGAGAGGGTTTTTCCTTGAATTCTGCGATGGTACTGAAATCATCCGCCAGGGGAGAGCCGGTTTTGATGTAACCGTACCCCGTTGCAGGTGAAGTCACAGGAATGCCCAAAGTGATCAGATATCCCTGTTGTGCCAGAAGTGCCGCCCGCTGCAAAGTTTTGAGCAGTATCTCTTTGGGGGTGATAACGTGATCGGCGGGCATAACGCACATAATTGATTCCGGATCTTTCCTGTACAATATACTTGCCGCAAGAGCGATACAGGGGGCAGTATCCCGTCCCACGGGTTCAACGATGATATTTTCAAGAGGAATGTCGGGCAGTTCGCAAATGATCTGCCCCGCAATATCGCTGTTGGTCATTACCAGAATCCGCTCTTTGGGGAGAAAGCCCTCCAAGCGGTCTACGGTGTTTCGCAGCATCGTCGAACTGTTGACCAGGGGCAAAAGCTGTTTCGGAAGTTTTTTTCTGCCCATAGGCCAGAAGCGGCCGCCGGTGCCTCCCGCCATAATTACTGCATAAAAGTTTTTCATCAGAGTATTTTTACTTTTTTATTCTTCGTCAACTTTGGGCATCACAGGGGTATTAGCCCAGTTTGAAAGTCCCATTTTCCGTCTTTTTCTCACCTGATCAAAAAGATCATCCATCATTTTTTCCACAGTTTCGGGAGCGTAATTGTCCTTGATGAACTTTACACTGCCGTCTGAAATTTTCTGCCACAACTCTTCATCGCTGAAAAGCTGCATAATATATTGAGCAAACTCATACGGCGTTTGTGCGATCATAATGTTTTCGCCGTGGAGCATACCGGTTCCCTCGGTGCCGAAGCCGCTGCTGACACAGGGAACACCGTAAGCCATTGAGGAAGCAACTTTTCCTTTTGTACCGGCACCGTAACGCAGGGGGGCAATGGTGATTTTTGCGTGATCCAGTTCGGTGCCGAGATCCTGAACAAATCCCGCAAAATTGAACTGGCCGCACTTGAGCAGATCTTTGTACTCCTCACTTTTGCCGATCATCACTTTAAGAGATTCCCCGATGATGGTCAGTTTGAAATCTTTGGGCAGCAGGGGCAGTATTTCATCGTGGAAATAACGCAGTCCGTCCAGATTCGGCGGATGTGCACTGCCGATAAAGACCGCTCCCCGGCGGTTGGGGTTGGGGGCAAGGCCGAAAAGCTCTCTGGCCTGGGGAATGTGGAACACATTGGTCAGATGATATTCCTTTTCCAGCAGTTTCTTTTCGTCGCTGCTGATGACGATAGCCGCATCGGCGGCAGCGGCGGCGGCCAGTTCATATTCTTTGGTGGCAGCGGCGTTTTTGCGGAGAGTGTCATCATTTTTAAGCTCCGCTTCAAGAGTTTCTCGAACAAAATGGACATCCACCGTATCAAAGATGTAGGAGGCCTGAGGACAATACTGTTTCAGCAGCCGGTCAAAACAGCGTGCCTGATAGATGCGGCAGACAAAAAGATAGGTAAAGGACCAGCCGGTCGTTGCCAGATATTCCCAGATCTTGTGCTGGGGCTGGTAGATGCACTCAACGCCCATACGGAGCAGAATAGCGGTATACTTGGGATCGTATCCGGGAGTATATTCCCCGTGGAACACGACGTGCATCCCCCGTTTGATCATATATTCCATAAAGAAAATGGAATCCATACCGCCTGACCCCCGGTCAGCCATAGGGGTTTCTGCGTCGATGAACATCACCCGTTCCCGGTCAAACTTCATACATTGCACAGGTTCATTGCGGTCAGCGTAGAGAGCATTGGATTGCAGATAGGAGTGCCAGCGTTCCAGAAAGGCTTTGCGGTTTTTTTCGCATTTTTCAGCCAGCACGTCGCCATAGGACGCCATTTCCTGATGAATGACCCGTGACAGGGGGCAGACATAGTTTTTGTATCCGGATTTTTGCAGCCGCAGTCCCAGGTCGGGATCTTCAAAGTAGGCAGGAATGTACAGCCGGTCGAATCCATCCATTTCGTCAAAAACCTTTTTACGCAGAATGATGCTGGCGGCAGAACAGAAATCCACTTCACGGAAATAAGTGAATTGAGGATGATCCGGATCAGCTCCCCGGCCCAGAGGCATCATATCGCCGTTTTTGCAAATCAGATTGCCGCTTTCCTGAAGCGTGCCGGTATTCAAATGGATCAGCTGAGAACCGATCATACCCGCTTCCGGGTGGTTGTACAACGCTGAAGTAAGTTCATCCAGCCAGTCGGGCAGAACTTCTGTGTCGTTATTGAGAATGAGGACATATTCCCCTTTTGCTTCAGAAACACCATAATTGACAGTTCTCAGAAATCCCAGATTTTCTTCATTGTGCAAAAGCCGTACACCGGGAAAATCCTTCAGCAAAAGCGTATAGTCTTCAGTGGAACAGTCATCCACCACAATGATCTCAAAGGGAGAACGGCTTTTGATGTTGTAAATGGAGTTGATACACCGTTTTGTCCAGGTAAGATTGTTGTAGACAGGAATAACAATAGAGGTCAGCGGGATCTCCCGGGGCATAATCAGTCCTGTATCGCCTTTGGGAGAAAACTTTTTGCGGAGCTCACTATGTTTCTGCCACTCCTGAAAAGAATCTGTCCGGTCAAGAAAAAATCCGAAGCGGGAAAAAAGAGAATCTCTGAGACTTTCTCTGCGGGAATAACTCATAGGAATTTTTGCTCCGCCCCGCCACAGCAGACGGCAGAAGTTTTTGACTGCATCCCCCAGAAAATGGAGTGCCCGTCTGCGGAGTTTGAATTTTCCGATCAGACGGTAAGCAAGGGATTTTTTTGTTTCCTGCCATTCGTGCCAGAGGTATTCAGATTTTGCGTGTTCCTCTTCCCAACGGCAATTCAGTTCAGCGAGCTGAGCCTGAAGCTGCTCTTTTTCGGCAGCGAGAAGCTGATACTGAGATTGCTGCTCTTCCAAAGCGGCACTTCTGGATTCCAAAGTCTGCCGGAGTTCTGCCAACTGCTGTTGAAGTTCGGCCGCACACCGGGTACGGACAGCCGACTCTTCACTTGCTGCCGTCAGTTTTTCCGAAAGCTGTTGATTCATATTTTTCACCTGTGCGATCATTTGCTTTAATTCGCTGTTTTCAAGGCGTTGTGTCTGATTTTCATCACTGAGACGCCGATTGATCTGTTCCACATTGCGGATAATATCTGAAAGACGCAGTTTTTCAGTATCATCCTTTGCTTTTCCCTCACGAAGAAGCAGACATTGTTGTTCGAGTTCCTTGATTTTTTCGCTTTGTCCGGTGCAAGTCCGGGAAAGACCGTTCTTTTCCTGTTGCAGAGCGGCATTGTTCTGTTTCAGTTTTTCAACTGAAAGGCTCTGCTGCTGTTTCTGCTGCTGCAGTGAACTGATTTCTGAAGCAAGACGGGAATGATCTTTCTGCATACACTCAATGACTTCACTTAAAGTTGAGTTTTCCTGTCTCTGCTTTTGACAATCGTCCTGAAGGAGCTGATGACGGTTTTCAAGTGCTTCAAGAGCAGCGGTCTTTTCTGCACAATTCCGGGTCAGATCGTTCTTTTCCTGTTGCAGAGCGGCATTGTCCTGTTTCAGTTTTTCAACTGAAAGGCTCTGCTGCTGTTTTTGCTGCTGCAGTGAACTGATTTCTGAAGCAAGACGGGAATGTTCCTGCTGCATACTCTCGATGATCCGGGCGTCTCTGGTATTTTC
>JAZUPO010000241.1:0-29945 GCA_045605205.1 Victivallaceae bacterium | reverse complement strand
TGGGGCGGGCCGAAACGTCGGCTTCGGAATAACTCGCAGCTGTAATCAGCTGCGAGAATCGAAAACTGAAGCTCCCTTTTCCCCTTGTCACGGCGTAGTTCAACGAAGCCGGAAAACCTTTTTCAGTAATGCTTTTAATTTTTGACAAAAAGTCAAAAATAAAAAGCGGTCTGTAAAAACTTTCTGGGAAAAGTTATTTTACCTGCCCGTGAAGGGAAAAAAGCCAAAAATATGCAAAATTTTCACTTATTTGCCCAAATAAAATCAGTTTGGGACTTGACAAATCAAGATATCGGTAGTAACTTTATTGTATATCGGTTTTTCCTGCTGTTTTTTTTACAAGAACAAAAAGGGGAGTGACTGGATTTTTTTAGTGTGCAAATAAAACAGGAGTTTTAAGATGAAAAAAACTGTTCTTTCTCTTTGTTCGGCCGTTTTGCTGCCCCTTGCGGCGGCAGAACCGGCAGTCAGCGACCTCCGCGGCGTTTGCCGCAACGGGCAGGTTTTTTTGCAGTGGAATGAATACTCTCTCCCCGCAGATGCCCGGTTGAGCGTATGGAGTTCTGCCAAACCTCTGAGTCGGAATTCTCTGAAAGAAACCGACAAAATCGCCGCTCTGCTCAATACCAAAAGTGCCGGAGACTGGTGGCAGAATATAGACTCCTTCCTTGTCCCCCGCAGCAAAAAGGCAAAAAGTGAAGAAATTTTTGCCGGTGATACTGCCAGTGAAAAGGATAAACGCCGTAAAATCACCGGATTTGTTATCGAAGAAGGGGGGAAGCCCCTGAATCCGGCAGGCGGTCTGCACGTGCATACCCCAAATGCAAAACAAACAGGCAAGCGTTACTTTGCTGTGACCGTTCATCGGGGGACTTCTTCTGACATTATCGCTTTTACGGCAACAAAAGATCCCATTGATGTGAAGTCCGGCAAGGTTCAGGCAATCCGGGTCAGAGGTGCAAAGCTGTCTCCGGGATGTGCTAAAGGACTGCCCTTGCTTATTTCTCTTCACGGACGGGGCGGCGGTGCCGGTGTGGATGCAAAAGGTAATCTCAGGGGCACACATTTGCTGTTTGCTCCTGCGTCTCTTGCCTGGCGTGAAGGTATCCCTTTTAAATTTGACCTTGTCGTGCGTAAAGATCACGTTATGTTATCGCTTTTTGACCGGGTGTGGATCGGCCGCACGATGAAGCGGGGGGAATACACAGACGCCCGGGATGCGGTCCCTGCTATTGCTACATTTTGGATGGGATACAATCCTGACATTGCTGTTTCTGCCAAAGGACCCAAATTCCGGTTTGACAACTTTACCGAAAGATACATTCTCTTTGTTATGCAGTGGGTGCAGGAATATTTGGGCACCGACGTGAACCGTACTTATATTCAGGGCGGTTCTATGGGAGGAACAGGCGCTGTTCATATGGCAACCCATTTCCCTGACCGTTTTGCTGCGGTCAACGCATTTGTTCCCATCTACTCCTACACCTGGAAAAAGCCTGTAAAGGGCAGACCTTCCGCTTGGCGTATGACCTGTTCAGCGGGAGCTTTTACGCCCCGGAATCCGGCTTTGATGCCTGACGGAAAAAGTGCCGTCGAATATGGCAACGGTGCCAAAAATATTGCTGTCCCCGGCGTGGATATGCCCCCTATTTTTTCCACAAACGGCAGAAATGACTCCTCTATTCCCTGGGTGAATAATCCGCCTTTCTTTGCTGCTGCGGACAAGGCAAAACAATTTATCTCTGTCTATTGGAACGACGGCGGACACGGTATGTCCGGAAGTGCTCCTGCTGATATGAAAATCAAACTTTCTCAGCTTTTCAGATTCCGTCTGAATGAAAGTTTCCCTGTCTTTTCAAAGTTCAGTGACAACCGGAACTACGGCAACGGTGATCCCAAGGACGGCGATATTTCCGGATGGATCAACCGTGGTATCGATTGGCAGGATATTAAGGATACACCTCAAAAATATGAGATCACTCTCAAGGTTTATTATCCGCAAATAAAATATCCTGTTACCGCAGACGTGACTGTCAGACGCCGTCAGCAGTTCCGTTTTGCCCCGGGTACTGAATTGACATTTTCTTACGGTAATGTCAAAAAGAAGGTGAAAATCGACAAAAACGGTCTTTTGACTCTGCCTGGCATACGTTTTGACAGCAAAGCTCCTGTTAAACTGACTGTCTGGAAATAAAAATCAACTTCACCTCAACAAAAACGCCGTCCGCCTCATTGGAGGGGACGGCGTTTTGATTTATTGAGAATTAAAGTTCTGCTGTATCGACAGATTGGATGTAGGGTGTCAAGAGAGTTTCTGTTTCAAAGACGATGACTTCATTTTTACCCTGCTTGAGAATGGGAGAGGGCAGATACAGCGTCTTGTTGGGACCTGCACTCCAGTAACGGCCCAGGTTGAAACCGTTGACCCAGATGACGCCCCGGCTGCCGGGGAAGCGGAGGAAAGTTTCTGCGATCTCATCCACTTCAAATTCACCTTTGAAGAAGGTGGGCGTTTTCATAGAGGTGTCAAGTTTTCCGAAAGTCAGCTTGTCCAGATTGTCCATAGGAAGTGAACGGTTTTCCCAGTCAAAAAGATAGGCGTTCCAAGACAGCATCCCGCCGGGGAGACCTTTGGTATCTTTTCCGGTGAGGAAGCCGTAATTGATGCGGCCGAAGTTTTCCACCAGCACATCGAGAGTGACACCTTCAGTTGGCACGTTGACGTCGATCCCGTCCTGCAGACTGTCGCGGAAAGCTGTGGTGATCTTTTTACCGTCGATAAAGATGTCAGCACAGTCCCCGATGGCAGGAGCCCACAAATTACTTTTGAGCGGCCCCTGAATACGGGTACGGTAGTGGACAAAACCGAAGGCCTGCTCCAGCTGTTCCATTGTCAGAGGCGATTTGGACTTGACAGGAGTACTGATCTGGTCCAGAGCATCAAAGAGAGAGACACTTTCTTTGAAGTCGATTTTGCCGTAGGCTTTGCGTTTGACAGGGGCAGGGGTGCCTGTCTTGGCTTCAGGATAGTATTTTTTGACGATTTCCTGCAGTTTAAAGTACTTGGGCGTTACATCTCCCCATTCTGAAATGGGGGCATCGTAGTCGTAACTGGTTGTATCACAAGTGTATTCCTGATTCAAACGTGACTGATTGGCACCGGCTGTAAATCCGAAATTGGTGCCGCCGTGGAACATATACATATTCACGTTGGCGCCGGAACGGACGATATCGTCAAATTCCCGTGCCACATCGTCTGCACTGCGGGTCTTGTGGGCATCGTTTTTCCACTTGTCGTACCAGCCCAGCCAGAACTCCATAAAAAAGGGCGGATCATCAGGACGCAGATCCTGCAGCAGATTGAAACCGATCTGGGTGCGGCTGCCCCCTGTGAGCATAGCCGCTGTTCCGGGAAGCATACCATTGAGCAGATACATCATTCCGGCACCATCGGCGGTGAAAAGGGGGACGGTGATACCTGCGTTGATATTCATATCGCGCAAGGCACTGATGTATTCATCATCGTGGCCGTAGGAACCGTATTCATTTTCGATCTGCATAGCGATGATGGGACCGCCTTCATCATACTGCAAAGGTTTGATCAGTGGCATAATCTTGTCAAAATACTTCTGTACCGCATCGAGATAGACCTTGTTGTAACGGCGGAATTCAATTCCTTCTTTGGTCATAAGCCAATAGGGGAGGCCGCCATTGTCCCATTCGGCACAGATGTAGGGGCCGGGACGCAGAATGACATAAAGTCCCAGTTCCTGAGCGATCTTGATGAAACGGGGGAAATCCAGCATTCCGGAAAAATCAAATACACCTTCCTGAGGTTCGTGCAGATTCCAACACATATATGTTTCGACGCAGTTAAAACCGCACATAGCAATTTTTTCCAGACGGTCGCGCCACAGTTCCGGATGCACACGGAAGTAATGAATAGCTCCGGAAAAAATCTGAACAGCTTTTCCGTCAATAAAAATCTTGCGTTCTTTAAATTGGACTTTTGACATAATGGTTCCTCATAAATTAATTGAAAAATGTTCCGACTTCGGACATACTTTTTGCTGAAAGTTCCGCCAGACGGCTGCGGACTTTTTGCAGCCGTTCCTGAAGTTGCGGACGGTTGTCGAGGATCATCAGCGCTTTTGAGAGCATCTGTTCTCCTGAGTTCATATCATCAAGGTCAATGAGGAATTCCGACAGTTCCATATCCCGCACCATTTGACGCTTGCGGCCGCATTCGACATAAGGGACGTGGATAAAAGGAACTCCGTTTCCGATTGCCATAATAATAGAGTGCATTTCCACACTGACCAGCAGGGAACTTGAACGGTAGACTGAAAGGGCCTGTTCCGGAGTCCAGAAGTGTTCAAGGTAAACGGTCGACTTTTGGGCTTCATCGCTCAAGATATCGTACAGATGAGTCCGGGCATCCTCAAGAGTATCCCGGGTTTCGTGGGCAATAAGGACCTTATGGCCGCTTTTTTTGATGTATTCCTCAATGAGATATTTCATCTGTTCCATCTGGTGACGGCAGCGTTCGGGGGTGACGGAACCGCCTGTGGGATCGTGATATTTGGGCTTGGGGGCGGAAATACGCAATGCCACAGTCATAAACTTGCCCTCTTCCAGATTGTTTTCTGCGAAAAACTGTTCTTTCCACGCTTCGTCGCCGCCGTTGAAATAAATGGTGGTGTCCGGACGGAAATCAAGGGAGTGAAACGTGAATTTCTTTTGCTTCAGATAATTGAGGGAGTCAGTATCACGGCAGTAAACAAACTTTGCATCGGCGAAAAGTTTGTCATAAAGCAGATCCATAGGCCATTCGATCAGGTCAAAGGATTGAGAGCCGATGCCGTAGGGAATATTCAGAGCCCGGGCAAGGATCAGGGACATTGCAAGGGGCAGCGTGTACCCGAAAAGACGGCGGACACCCAAGCGGCCGAAATTCAAAGTGGTTCCTGAATTGTAGTAGACGAACCCGGCGTTTTGGAAGGCTTCTGCCAAATCAGGAAAATGGACTTTTAAATCCTCCATAATCTCAAGCGGAAAACGGTTCAGCAGATCATCCGTCAGAATTTCAGCATCAAAAGAAGAAATTGTTCCTGTGCGGAACTGTTCCAGTTTTAGTTTTCCGTGGCGGGCAACAAGGTTGTTCCAGGCATTGCCTTTGACTTTTGCATTGCGGATCGCTTCTGATGCGGCATCAGGCATTGGATCTCCGGCGATCAGATCAAAAAAAGGCATCGGCAGAACTTCGCCTTTGGGGTTGTAAGGGGGGAGTACCTCTTTGTAATGGGCGTAGGCCGGATCACTTTCGGGCAGATAGTTGATAAGTTTTACTGCCAGGTCGGGGGATTGATTTTTTAACAGGGTAAAAAGTCCCCCCTGGATCCCCATATCTCCAATGTTGTTGATACTCCAGGCATAGCTGACAAGTAAATGTTTTTTCATTTTTTCATTCTCTCAATTAAATGTGCCGCGTGAACCCGGTTTTTCAGCAGTTTCACAGGAGCAATATTTCCTGAACGGTCGAAACTTTTGAAAAGTTGTTCCGCAGCTTTTCGCAAGGGATCATCAGCCGCCCGCCTGCGGGCAAGCTGCATCATAACAGTGTAATATTCATAATCCTCGATACCGTCCCGCATCGCTTCGGCACGCAAAGTGGAAAGAAATGTGCCGTCCTGCCCCATACAGAAGTAACTGCCGCCGCCGTTGTCACCGGGGTAACTTTCGGGATTCCAGGGTGTCAGAGGATTTGTGCCGCTGACGGGGAGCGGATTGTTGTACCATCTGGAAACGGTCCAGACCAGCCAACCGTCCACTTTGTTGGCAATGGCACGTTCACCCAGCTGGGTGCGGATCGCCGCAAGGGGTGTTCCGTCAACAGTGAGACCGGTTGTGTAGTACCAGACTTTGCGGCCCAGGGTACGGGCTTTTTCCGCCCGTTCAAAGTTGTACTGATTGACCGGGGGGATCCACTCATCAATAATACCGTGGAGCCCGCTTTGGAATCCGTAGGAGTGGTCGGTAATGGTGCTGACGATTCTTAAATCAGGAAAATGTTTTTTCAACGCTTTGACAAGATCGATAATGGCGGGCCATTCAGAGGGAGTCGCTTCGTCAAAGGCGTAACACGCGGCATATTGCCAGAGGTTTGCTTTTTTGAGTTCCGGGATCCTTTTTTTCAGGATCTCTATATATTTTTTCTTCCATTCTTCAGGATAGCGGGCCTGAGACGCAGCACTCATTTTCTCCCACAGCTGCTTGGATTTGCCGGGAGCGATCTTTTGGGCTGTATGGTGGGCCTGGCGGGGCAGTTTCAGATAGAGGAGGGGAATGAAGTTCAGCCCCCTTTTGACCGCATCGGAATAATCTGCAACAGCAGGAAGTACGGGGATACCGTAACTGCCGTGATCAGAATAAATGGAAAAATTGTTGATATGGAAATTGTCAAGAAGCCAGCGTTCAAAGTGCAGTTTGTTTTTGCCCAGCAGTTTTGAACCGTAGACCGATGTGGCTGTTTTGAGGGTTTTGCGTTCCGGCAGCGTGAAGTTGTAGGTTTGGATTTTCAGCGGCAGAGAGAATTTTTTGCCGTCGATATTGAAGCGGACTTCCGTCTGCAGCGGGGCAGGAAGGGGGCTTTGGGTTTTTATTCTGACCACCCAGAGCTGAAGCTGGTAAGGTTTAAGAGATGTGACTTTTGAGGAGTATTCAAGGATCGGATCAAAGTGCCAGCCGGTGTAGGCTCCCGGAGTATGGGAAGACGATGTTTTGACTGCACCGACAGGATGAATTGAGGCAGATACCGCAGATGAAGGTGCGGTGATGGAAGCAGAAATCTCTTTGACAGCTTTTTTACTGACAGTGACGATGTGGATGTTTTCCGTTTCATTGCCAGCAAGGGAGAGTTCCCCTTTGAGGACAGGGGATTCATCAAGGAGCCCGGAGAAGGGCAGGGGACGGCTGAGGGAAGAGAGAAAGCCTGCTCCCGTATCGGGGATGTGCGTTGCAAGTGTGCTGCGGGCGATGAATTTATCAAGCTGTTTTTTTCGCAGAAAATCCGTGAATTTTCTGAATTCTTCACGGGAGGAAATCTTTTTCAGCTGTTCAGAAAGTCCGAAAGTTGCTGCTGCGGAAACAAGTTTCGCTTTTTCTTCGTCCAGAGCACTGAAAAGTTTGATGCTGTAAATCGTGAATTGGGCGGGCAGTGCAGGACGGCTCAGGTAAATACGCAGAAATTTCATCTGCTTTTTGTCCATTTTTCTTGCCGGATTGAAACGGAATCGCAGCGTTGTGCGGATCCTGTCCGATATGGGGCGGACATCGTAACACTGCTTGCCTGTGTTGTCCCTGAAGTTGATCGAAAGTGAAGAACTCAAACCACCGGAAAGACACAAGTCAACATCCACTCCGTCATATTCAGAGCAGTCAGACGGCAGCCGCAGATTGATGGTCGGGTGAGTGTTGTTCAATTTCCGGGAGTAAGCCGGAAAATCAATGACAAGGGCGTTTGCCGTTCTCTTATATACGGCTCCGCCGGTGGCTGAGGCCGGTGCCAGAGAAACATTCCCCGCCAGAGCGGAGAAAGTCGTCAGTAAAAGCAAAAGAATCAATGTTTTCATCTTGAAAATCCTCAGAAAAGGGAAACGTTCAATGTACATACTATACACCCACCTGAAAGATTATGCAAGAAACAATTGTGAGATTGACGAAAAGAAGAATAACTCTTGACTTGCAAAAATCGGGGAGTTGGTGTATATTATCCCTATTATGATAGAAAAGATTAAAAATTTTACAGCCAGAATCGCCGTTGTCGGTCTCGGTTATGTGGGGCTGCCTCTGGCAGTCGAGTTCGGACGCAAATTTGATGTGGTGGGATTTGATGTCAAATCTTCACGTCTTGAAATGTTGCGTAAAGGGGTGGATAATACTCTTGAAAGTTCCCCCGAAGATTTGAGAAATGCCGAAAAACTGCGGTACAGCGGCAATATGGAAGATCTCCGGGACAGGGATATTTTTATCGTTACAGTTCCAACTCCTGTGGATGAACACAAATATCCTGACCTGACCCCCCTGGTGCGGGCTTCTGAAACCGTGGGTAAAGTGATCCGTCCCGGTGCAGTCGTTATTTACGAAAGTACCGTTTATCCCGGATGCACTGAGGAAGAATGTGTCCCCGTGATCGAAAAATGGAGCGGCCTCAAGTACAACAAAGATTTCTTTTGCGGATACAGCCCCGAACGGATCAATCCCGGAGACAAAACTCATACCCTGACAAAAATCTTGAAAATCGTTTCCGGCTCCACGCCCGAAACGGCATTGCAGGTCAAGGCACTTTATGAAACGATCCTCACCGCCGGGACCTATATGGCCAAATCCATCAAGGTGGCTGAAGCGGCCAAGGTGATTGAAAACTCCCAGCGGGATTTGAATATTGCATTTGTCAACGAGCTTGCCAAGATATTTCATCTTTTGGATATTGACACCGGTGAAGTCCTTGAAGCTGCCGGTACCAAGTGGAATTTTCTGCCTTTCAAGCCCGGACTTGTGGGGGGACATTGTATCGGAGTCGATCCCTATTATCTGACTTATAAGGCCCAGGCTTTGGGGTATCTCCCCGAAGTTATCCTTGCCGGCAGACGCATCAACGACGGTATGAACGAGTATGTGGCAACACGGGTCGTGAAACTGATGATCCGTAAAAAACAGCAGATCAGCAATGCCAGGATACTTGTGCTGGGAATGACCTTTAAGGAAAATTGTCCTGATATCCGCAACTCACAGGTTCCCGGAGTTGTCCGGGCTTTGGAAGATTTCGGGTGCAAGGTGGATATTTATGACCCCTGGGCGGAACCGGAAGAGATCAAAAAATGTTACGGCTTTGAGGCTGTAAACGATTTTTCTTGTCTCGATCCTGCTGAATACGATGCCGTCGTCGCCGCAGTTGCACACCGGCAGTTTGCGGAAATAGATTGGAGCGTGTTCAATAAACCCGGACGGGTGATATTTGACGTAAAGGGCTTTCTGCCCGGAGATTTGATTGACGGACGGCTTTGATTATGGATAAAAAAATTACTGATACCAAAGTTCTGGTGACCGGAGGAGCGGGATTTATCGGTTCTCATCTGGTCGATGCTTTGCTGGCTGCCGATAATCAGGTGGTCTGTCTTGACAACTTTGCCACCGGCAGACGGGAAAATTTGAGTTCTGCTCTGCAGAATCCCCGTTTTACCCTGATCGAAGGCGATATACGGGATCGGCAGGTATGCAAAAAGGCGATGGAAAATGTGAAGATCGTTTTTCACGAAGCTGCCCTCGGGTCAGTTCCCCGTTCCATTGCTGATCCGGCGGAGTCCACTTCTGTCAATGTTGCGGGATTTGTCAATGTCCTTCACGCTGCCGTTGAAGCAAAGGTCGAATCTTTTGTTTATGCTTCAAGTTCATCAGTGTACGGCGATGAAACGAAACTCCCTAAACAGGAAGAACGTATCGGTACGGCTCTTTCTCCTTATGCTGTTACCAAATATACCAATGAACTTTTTGCCGCCAACTTTGCTGCTGTCTATGGCATCAAGGTGACCGGATTGCGTTATTTTAACGTGTTTGGCCCCCGGCAGGATCCCAGAGGAGCTTACGCAGCGGTGATCCCCCGCTTTGTGACCGCTCTGCTCAGAAATGAAAGTCCTGTGATTTACGGAGACGGAACCAATTCCCGGGATTTTACTTTTGTTGCCAACGTTGTCAGTGCCAATCTGCTCGCTGCCTGCCGCGAAAGCAGGGAACACCGGGTGTACAATGTGGCCGCCGGCGGCAGAACTGATTTGAATGAACTTTTTGCTTTCCTCAAAGAAGCTCTGGTGCAGAAAGGTGTTCCCTGTTCCGGAGTCGATGTTGAATACGCCCCCGGCCGGGCCGGAGATATCCCGCACTCTTTCGCTGATGTTTCCAGAGCAGAACGGGAACTGGGCTACCGGAGTCTTTATGATATTAAATCCGGCATCCGGGAGATGGTCGGATATTATATGGAGCATTTCAGCGGAAAATGAAAAAAATGCCACCTCTTATGATCCTCTGCGGAGGCAAAGGAACCCGGCTTCGGGAAGTGACTGAACTTCTCCCCAAACCGATGGTTCCCATCGGCGAGCAGCCTATTGTGTGGCATATTATGAAAAGCTATGCCGCTTTCGGGGTCAATCGCTTTATTCTCTGTCTCGGCTACAAGCGTGAGTGCTTTGTGGACTATTTTACCAACTACCGTTTGCGTACCACTGATGCAACTGTTTACTCCGGTGCTCAAAACCGGGTCGAATTCCATTCTGATGATAATGAAGATGAATGGCAGATCACCCTTGCCGGTACCGGGATCGATTCCGGCACCGGGACGCGTGTCCGGCTTGCATCCCGGTACTTGCGTGACGATGATGACTGCTTTTTTCTGACCTACGGAGATGGTGTCAGTGATGTCGATGTGGCAGCGGAACTGGCGTTTCACCGTGAACACGGTCTGGAAGTGACCGTGGGGGCAGTTCATCCGGCTGCCCGGTTCGGCGAGATAAAGATCGCTGCAGACAACAAGGTGACATCTTTTGTGGAAAAACCTGCCCGCATCCCCGGATATATCAATGGCGGATTTATGGTGATGCAGAAAAGTTTTGTCACTCGTTTTATCCCCGAAGAAGATTGTTTCCTTGAACAGCAGCCTCTTTTCAGTGCAGTCAAAGCCGGTGAAATGGCCGCATTCCGGCACGAGGGCTTCTGGCAGTGTATGGACACTCCCCGGGAACACTCTATGCTCAATGAGTTATGGGAGTCAGGAGACGCTCCCTGGACAAAGTATTGGAAATAACGCAGCGGGGAAAGGACATTTTATGTTCAGAGGAGTTTATAACAAACGCAGGTGTCTTGTAACCGGCAATACGGGCTTCAAAGGTTCGTGGCTGGGCTTTTGGCTCACCCGGCTGGGAGCTCAGGTGTGCGGTGTTTCCCTGCCTGCGGAAAAACTCTCTCACTGGACTTTGCTTGAAAAAGAGTATGAAACCCTTTTCTGTGATATCCGTGACCTTGACGCGTTGCACAAGGTCTTTGTTTCTTTCAAGCCTGAAACGGTGTTTCACCTTGCGGCTCAACCCCTGGTACGGCTTTCATACAAAGAACCTGTTGAAACATTTGCCACCAATGTTATGGGCACGGTCAATTGTCTTGAATGCTGCCGCCTGACTGAAAGTGTGGAAAATATTGTTATTGTCACCACTGACAAGTGTTATGAAAATCCTGAAAACGGCGTTCCTTTCAAAGAAAGTGACCCGTTGGGAGGCTTTGACCCTTACAGCGGTTCCAAAGGTGCTGCTGAAATAGCTGTTGCCAGTTTCAACCGTTCATTTTTCCGCAGTTCCGGATATGCTCCCGGATGTGCCACTGCCCGGGCCGGAAATGTGATCGGCGGCGGAGACTGGGCGGCGGACCGGCTGATTCCCGATCTGGTCAGAGGGGCCGTTGCAGGGCAAAAAGCGAGATTGCGTAATCCAGATTCTGTGCGTCCGTGGCAGCATTTGCTCGAACCCCTGAGCGGTTATCTCTGGCTGGGGGCACAACTGCTGGCGGATAAAGAGAAATTTTCCGGAAGCTGGAATTTCGGTCCTGCTGTTTCAGATACTCTGACTGTGGGCGAGGTCGCAGAAAAAATGCACAATGGATGGGGAAAAATGCAATTTGAATATGAAAAAGAAAAAAACGCTCCCCACGAGGCTGCTTTGCTGCGGCTGGATTGTTCAAAAGCCGCCCGCGAACTGAAGTGGCAGGGCGTTTGGGATGCCGGTACTGCTATTGAATACACTGTACACTGGTATCGGGAATTTTATGAAAATAATTGTATAAAAACCGCAGAAAACCTTGAGTGTTATTGCCGGGAAGCTGAAAAACGGGGTATGGTATGGACAAAGTAAAGCAAGCAGAGAGTATAAGACAGGAAATACTCTCTCTCACTGCCCGGTATTATGCCTGTGTGCACGATAAAAGTTCTGAAAACTTTGTTCCCGGGGAAAGCCGGGTCAACTATGCCGGCAGGTGTTTTGACGAAAAAGAGATGATCAATCTGGTGGACTCTTCTCTGGAGTTCTGGCTGACTTCAGGCAGATATTCCAGGGAGTTTGAAGAGCGTTTCGCCAATATGCTGGGGGTGAAGAAATGCCTTTTAGTCAACAGCGGTTCTTCAGCCAATTTGCTCGCTTTTATGTCTCTGACGGCTCCTGAATTAGGCGAAAGGCAGATCAAAAGAGGCGATGAAGTCATTACTGTGGCAGCAGGATTCCCGACTACAGTTTCCCCCATCCTGCAATATGGTGCGGTACCTGTTTTTGTGGATATTGAACCTGAAACCGTGAATATCGATCCCGATCTTCTGGAACAGGCTCTCTCGTGCCGGACAAAGGCTGTTATGGTCGCTCATACGCTGGGAAATCCCTTTGATCTTGAAAAAGTCGGAGCATTTTGCAAAAAACACAACCTTTGGCTGGTGGAAGACAATTGCGATGCTCTCGGTTCCCGTTACAAGGGGCGTTTTACCGGAACTTTCGGTGATTTCGGAACTTCAAGTTTTTATCCGCCTCACCATTTGACGATGGGGGAGGGCGGTGCTGTGTATACCTCAGATCCCCTCTTGGCAAAGATCGCTCTTTCTTATCGGGACTGGGGACGGGACTGCTGGTGTCAGTCCGGCGTGGACAATACCTGTAAATGCCGTTTTACCAAGCAATTCGGATCGCTTCCCAAAGGCTATGATCACAAATATGTGTACAGCCATTTCGGATATAACCTCAAAGCTACCGATATGCAGGCCGCAGTGGGGTGTGCTCAGCTGGATAAACTGGAAAGATTTTCTGAATTGCGTAAACGCAACTTTGAATTTCTGCATTCCAAACTGGCAGAAGTTCCCTTTTTGAAAATTATGGCAAGATTACCGGAAAGTGATCCGGCCTGGTTCGGGTTCCTTATGACTTTGAGTGAAGAGGCTCCTTTCAGCCGTAATGAACTGGCAGAATTTCTGGAAAAACGCAACATCCAGACCCGGAATCTTTTTTCGGGCAATCTGACCCGGCATCCCTGTTTTGAGTCTCTCGTCAATGAAAGAGATTACCGGATCGCTTCTTCATTGGAGCATACGGATGCAGTTATGCTCCGGGCTTTGTGGATCGGCGTATATCCCGGTATGAGTATGGAAAAGTTGAATTATATGGCAGAGAGCATACTTTCTTTCTGCTGCAGATAACAGTTTAAGGAAATATTGATTATGGGCAATCGTACCGTTTTAGTCACCGGAGGCAGCGGCTTTTTGGGCTCCAAGCTGTGTGAAGAACTTTTGAAGCGGGGCAATGATGTGGTGTGCGTGGATAACTTCTACACCGGCAGCAAGCGGAATATCCGCCATTTGCTGAACAATCCCCGGTTTGAACTTATGAGACACGATGTGAGTTTTCCGCTTTATGTCGAAGTGGACGAGATCTACAATCTGGCCTGTCCCGCTTCACCTGTGCACTATCAGAAGGACCCTGTGCAGACGGTGAAAACCTGTGTGCACGGTGCCATCAATATGTTGGGGCTTGCCAAACGTATCGGAGCAAAAATCCTGCAGTCTTCCACCTCAGAAGTTTACGGAGATCCTTCTGTGCATCCCCAGGTCGAGGAATATTGGGGCAATGTGAATCCCATTGGTATCCGTTCCTGCTATGATGAGGGGAAACGGTGTGCTGAAACCCTTTTCAACAGTTATCGGCTCCAGTGCGATCTTGATATCAAGATCGTGCGTATTTTTAATACCTACGGTCCCGGAATGCATCCCAATGACGGGCGGGTGGTCAGTAACTTCATTCTGCAGGCTCTTCAGAATCAACCTATTACGATTTATGGAGACGGTTCACAGACCCGGAGTTTCTGCTATCGTGATGATCTGATCGAAGCGATGATCCGGATGATGGCAACGCCCCACGAGATCACAGGGCCCATCAATATCGGCAACCCCGGTGAATTTACCATACTGCAGCTGGCGGAAATGGTTATTGAACTGACCGATTCCAAGTCGGAAATCATCCGTAAGGAATTGCCTGCCGACGATCCCAAACAGCGTCGGCCTGATATTACCAAAGCCAAAGAGATCCTCAAGTGGGAACCGGTTACGCCTTTGCGGAAAGGGCTTGAACTGACCATTGAGTATTTCGATGCCCTGCTTAAAGAAGATCCTGAATTCTGCCGTTCCTGAGGAGAAAAGAATGTATAACTGTATTATCTGCCGCTACCACGAAATTGCCACCAAAGGCAATAACCGGGGTATGTTTGAGCGTTGTCTTGTGGAAAATATCCGCCATTTGCTGAAAAGCCTTTCCGGGATCCGGGTTTCCCGGGTACGGGGACGAGTCAGAGTCGAGCGTACTGATAACGCTCCTTTTACTGCTGAGGAACTGCAAGTCATCAAGTCTCAGCTGGTTAAATGTTTCGGACTGGAAAATTTTTCTCCGGCGGTGATCACTGAAGTGGATATGGAAAAAATCCGTCCTATCGCCGCTGAACTTGCTGCCGAGGCAGTCAATTCTTTTGCTGACGGAAAACCTGCTTTCCGTGTCCGCGCCCGGCGGAGCAATAAACGTTTCCCTTTGACTTCAAAGGATATAGAGATAGATCTTGTTTCTGCTGTCGCCGAAAAAACTGGAACGGACAAGTTCACTATTGATTTGAGCAATGCTGCGGATATTACGCTTGGCTGTGAAGTGCGGGATGAGTTTGCTGTACTTTTTATGGAAAGCATTTCAGCCCCCGGGGGCTTGCCTGTGGGATGCAATCCCAGAGTGATGACACTGCTTTCGGGCGGTATTGATTCTCCTGTTGCGGCCTGGCTCATTATGAAACGGGGATCGCCTTGCGACTTTATCACGTTTCACAGTGCTCCTTATACGCCGCCTGAAACCGTCGAAAAGGTACAGCGTGTGGCCGCAAAACTCAATGAATATCAGATGTGGGGAACCCTTTGTATTGCCAATTTGAGCGAATTTCAAAAGGCGGTGAGGGACAATTGCAAGGAAAAATTCCGGACGGTTCTCTACCGTCGTGCAATGATGCGGATCGCAGAAATCGTTTCCCGCCACCGCAAATGTCACGCTCTGGTTACCGGGGATTCTCTGGGACAGGTGGCCAGTCAGACGGTCCCCAATATGTATTCAGTCGGCAAGGCTGTGGATATGCTTGTCTTGCGTCCTCTGGTGGGGACTGACAAACTTGACTGTATCCGTCTGGCAGAGGAAATCGGAACACTTGAAATTTCCAATGTGCAGGTTCCAGACAGCTGTACGGTCTTTGCTCCTTCTTCTCCCTGTACGGCTTCAGAACCGGAGATTCTGGAACAGGAAGAAGCAAAAATTCCGGATTATTGGCAAATATTGGAAAAAATTGCCGGAAACTTGGAAGAATGGACTTGACTTTTTGACCTCTAAGGGTTAATTTTCTTTGAAGACATTTTTTTGTGATCAAATTTGACAGTTTGGAGGTTTCTTTTGGCTCGTGATATCGAATATATATTAAAATTGCTCGAAGAATACGGAATGGTCACTGCGGAGGATATTTTCAAGGCCCGCGAAAGTGCTATGAACAGCGACGAGATCGTCGATCCCGTTGAAGTATTGCTTCAGCAGGGGAAAGTGCTTGAAAGTGAACTTCTCGCTATGCTTGCTCAGCAGTATGGCTGGGAGGTGGTCGACCTTAATGATTTTGAAGTCGATCCCGAGGTCATCAGCGCCCTGAGTGTGGATATCGCACATCACTACTCCGTGTTTCCCGTGATGAAACACGATGATGTGCTCACCGTGGCAATGAGCGATCCCACTGATATGGAAAAACTTGATACTCTGCGTTATCTTTTGGGGATAGATGTGGACGCAGTGGTCGCTCCCGAAGCTCAGATCCTCAAGATGATCGAAAAGTACTACAAAGATGACGAAGTCGTCAGTACCGTCGATCAGAGTGACTTTGATGAGTCAGACAATGTGATCGACAATGCCGGTAATGCCAATGACGGTCTTCCCGAAGATGACGATACGCCTATTATCCGTCTGGTGACCAAATTGATCATTGATGCTTATAAGATGAAAGCATCAGATATCCACCTTGAGCCTATGGAAAAACGTTACCGGGTACGTTACCGGATCGACGGTGCCCTGCGTGAAGTGGATGGGCCCCCGAAATATCTGCAGCCCAACTTTACCAGCCGTGTCAAGATCCTTTCAGGGCTCGACATTACTGAGAAACGTATCCCTCAGGACGGACGTATCCGTCTGACTGTCAACGGTCAGGATGTGGACTTGCGTGTGTCAAGTATTCCCACCAACTTCGGTGAAAGCGTGGTTATGCGTATCCTGGACAAGGCCAGTATCCAGTTGGATATTCCCAAGCTGGGATTCTATGCAGATGACCTTGATATGGTCACCCGCATTATCAATTATCCTGACGGTATCTTCCTTGTGACGGGGCCTACGGGTTCCGGAAAGACCACCTCTCTGTACGCATTTCTCAATACGATCAACACCCCGGCACGCAAGCTGATCACCGTGGAGGACCCTATCGAATACCAGCTCCCCGGTATCAATCAGGTGCAGGTGGACCGCCACGTCGATATGACCTTTGCCGCAGCTCTGCGAAGTATGCTGCGTCAGGCACCCAACATCATTATGGTCGGTGAAATCCGAGACGTGGAAACTGCTGAAATCGCTATCAACGCTTCTCTGACCGGTCACTTGGTGTTCAGTACCCTCCATACCAACGACGCTCCCGGTGCCATTACCCGTCTGGTGGATATGGGAGTAAAACCCTTCCTGGTGGCAACCTCGCTGCGTGCAGTTATGGCTCAGCGTCTGCTGCGGCGTATCTGCCCTGAATGTAAGGCACCCTATACGCCTACTCCTTCAGAGTGCCGCTTGCTGGGATTGACTCCTGAATATCTTGCCAATCATCAATTCTATAAGGGCAAGGGGTGTCGTAAATGCGGCGGTACCGGTTACAAGGGGCGTATCGGTATTTACGAGATTTTTGTTATTACCGAGGATATCGCCAAGATGATCTTTGCCAATGAAAACTCAGCCACCTTGCGTGATTTTGCCCGCCGCAACGGTATGAGAAGTTTGCGTGATGATGCCTTGCGTAAAGTGGAAGCGGGTATTTCCACCCTTGAAGAGGTGCTTTTTGTCACCCTCCGGGATGACGAATAAGAGGAGAGAAAAGAGATGACTGATATTGAAAACAGTGCACTCATTGATCTGCTGCTCAACGAATATGGGGCTGCCAATCCTCAGCTGAAAGAGCAGCTCGATGCTGTTGCCGAAGAATGTGAGCGTTCCGGTAAGTCTGCCTACGAAGTGATTGCCAATTTCGGGCTTATGACCAAGCAGGATCAGCTTCAGTGTATGGCCGCCAATCTGGGGTCTTATGTGTGGGATCCCAAAAGTTTCGGAGATATTTCCCGCGACGTGATCGAAAAAGTTGACCTCAATCTGGCCCGTACCCATCAGGTGATCCCTTTGCGGTGTGATGATTCGAGTATTGAACTTGCGATGCGCCGGCCGTTGGACTACCAGACCGTTGAAGCCTTGCGTTTCATCCTCAACAAGGACATTCTTGCAGTTCCCTGTGATCCGGATGTTTTTGACGGTGAACTTGAGCGGTATTATCCCGAAAAGGTTGACTCAGTAGCAGATATCGTGGCCGAATTCAACATCAACCCCGAAGAACTTGAGGAAGAGGGCGATGAAGAAGATCTTGCCAATGCTGCTCCTATTATCAAATTTGTGGATGCTGTTATTAAACAGGCTGTCTACGATAAGGCTTCAGACATTCACTTTGAGCCTTTTGAAAAAAATTTCCGCATCCGCTACCGGGTGGACGGTGCTCTTTACGAAATGCCTCCGCCGCCCCGAAGTCTGGCTGCTCCTGTGATCAGCCGTATCAAGATCATTTCCGGACTCAATATTTCTGAACGCAGACGCCCTCAGGACGGACGAATCCAGATGAAGGTCAACGGCCGCCCTGTGGACTTGCGTGTATCCTGTCTGCCCACCAGTCACGGCGAATCAGTGGTGCTCCGTGTACTCGACCGTTCAGTTGTGAACTTGCAGCTCGATGCCCTCGGTATCGGTCAGGATGTCCTTGACAAGATCCGGGAATTGATCCATTTGCCCAATGGTATTCTGCTTGTGACAGGTCCTACCGGTTCAGGAAAGACTACGACGCTTTATTCTGCTCTGGGGGAAATCAACAATCCGGAAGATAAACTCCTCACCGCCGAGGACCCTGTTGAATACGATATCGAAGGTATCATCCAGTGTCCTATCAACGATGCTGTGGGAATGACCTTTGAAAAAGCTCTGCGTGCCTTTTTGCGTCAGGACCCTGACCGTATCCTGGTGGGAGAAATCCGTGACTTTGTGACCGCCCAGATCGCTGTCGAAGCATCTCTGACGGGACACTTTGTGTTCAGTACGCTCCATACCAACGATGCGGCAAGTACAGTGACACGTTTGGCAGATATGGGTGTGGAACCCTTCCTGATCGCTTCTTCTCTTGTAGGGGTGCTGGGACAGCGGTTGATCCGCCGGGTCTGCAAAAACTGTATGACTGAATATGTCCCCACTGATGAAGACCTTGACCGGCTCAATCTGGAAAGAGGACAGGTAGAAGGAAAAACCTTTGTTTACGGAAAAGGTTGCCCCATCTGCAACAACACCGGTTACAAGGGCCGGAAAGCGTTGACCGAGTTGCTTGTGGTCAATAATGTGCTCCGTGAAATGATTTCCAGCGGAGCCCCTGCCAATGAATTGGCTGATAAGGCGTGTGAATTCGGAATGCGTCCTTTGCGTGAAGACGGTCTGTTGGCCATTTTTAACCACGAAACCTCTGTCGACGAGGTGGTTCGTTACACCTGATGTACTGAGACAGCAAGTTAAATCTTTTTGGGAAAGGAATGTTTTATGCCCCAATATGCATACACAGCAATGGACAGCAAAGGTAAGGAGCAGAAAGGCCGGATCAATGCCGAAACTGAAGCCGCAGCTGTAGCAGAACTTAAGCAGAAAGGTCTCTTCCCGACTTCGGTCAAAGCGGTTATTGCCGCCAAAAAAGCCAAGAAGACCGGAGGCGGTTTCAATATGGCCATCGGTCCTATGGTCATCAAGCGTAAGGAATTGACCGTTCTGACCCGTCAGCTGGCCATTCTGCTTTCGGCAGGTCTTCCTCTGATCCGTTCATTGCGGACTCTTGAGCGTCAGGCCGCCAATCCCGCCGTCAAAAGCGTGTTGGGACGCACGGCTGACACCGTTGAAGGCGGTGCCACTTTTGCTGAAGCACTTTCACAGCATCCCAAATCCTTTGATAAACTTTATTTGAATATGGTGCGTGCAGGTGAAGCATCCGGTGCTATGGAAATCATTCTCGACCGTCTGGCAAGTTTTATGGAAAAGGCCGCCAAGATCGCCGGTAAGGTGAAATCGGCTATGATTTATCCTATTGTGATCCTTTCGATCTCAATTCTTGCTATGGTGGGTTTGATGATCTTCATCGTGCCGAACTTTGAAAAGATCTTCCGTGACCTGCTGGGTCCCTCAGAACCGCTGCCCGGTATCACAATGCTGATCATCGGTATCAGTAATACGCTGGTGTCCAAATGGTATATGTATGTGGGCGGTGTGGCAGGTGTTATTATTTTCTTTGTGATTCTGGTCAAGATCCCTCAGGGAAAATGGGCCTTTGACTGGGTGAAGTACAATGTGCCTCTTTTTGGTCCTATTATCTCAAAGACGGCTGTTTCACGCTTTTCCCGTACTCTTGGTACGTTGATGAGTTCCGGTGTGCCGGTGCTGAATGCTTTGGCCATTGTGAAAGAAACCAGCGGTAACGAAGTTGTAGCTTCCGCCATCCAAAAGGTTCACGACGCTGTGAAAGAAGGTGAAGGTATCGCTCCTCCGCTGGGGAAAACTCAGGTCTTTGAAGAAATGGTGGTCTCAATGGTCGAAGTGGGTGAGGAAACCGGTAAACTGCCTGAAATGTTGACCAAGATCGCAGATACTTACGAAGACGAAGTCGACAACGCTGTGGGAGCTCTTACCTCAATGATCGAACCTTTGATGATCGTGCTGCTGGCCGGTATCGTGGGAACGATCGTTATCGCCCTCTTTATGCCTTTGGTGAAAATCATCGAAAAGATGAGCTGAAAAAAAGGTTTTGAGTTCCGATAATGGGGATTTTTAAACTCCACCAGCCTTTCCCTCCCGCCGGCGACCAGCCAGGGGCCATAGCCTCTCTGGTGGCCGGTTTGGAGCAGAAAAAACGTTATCAGACCTTGCTTGGTGTGACCGGTTCCGGAAAAACCTTCACATTGGCCAATGTGATTGCTCAGTGTGATCGTCCGGTGTTGGTGCTTTCGCACAATAAGACTCTGGCAGCCCAGCTGTACAGCGAGTTCAAAGGATTTTTTCCCGAGAATGCGGTTGAATATTTTATCAGCTATTACGACTATTATTTGCCGGAGTCCTATATTCCCCAGACTGATACTTACATAGCCAAAGACTCCTCGATCAATGAGGAAATTGAAAAATTGCGTCTTTCCGCTACAGCCAGTCTGGTGGAAAGACGTGATGTTATTATTGTGGCAAGCGTTTCCTGTATATACAGTTTGGGAGCTCCTGAGGAATATAATGAAATGTGTGTCCGTCTTTCAGTGGGGGACACCATCGGACGGGATGAATTGCTCAAACGGCTGATCGCTGTTCAATATACCCGTAATGATGCGGCTCCGGGCAAAGGCGAGTTCCGGGTGCGTGGAGATACGGTGGATGTTTTTGAACCTCAGAATGATGAATTTATCCGGGTCGGATTCTTTGGTGATGAGGTCGAGTTTATTGAGCGCCGGGATGCCTTGACCGGCAAGCGAAAGGCTGAAGTGGAACTGGGGACTCTTTTCCCCTGTAAACATTTTGTGATGCCGCCTGAACGGATCCAGGAAGCCTCCGGGGCCATCCGGGAGGAAATGGAACAGCAAGTCCGTTTTTTTGAAAGCCGTAATCTTCTGATAGAAGCTCAGCGTGTCCGGGAACGAGTCAACTGTGACTTGGAAATGATGAAAGAGATCGGTTATTGCAGCGGTATTGAAAACTATTCTATGCATCTTTCCAAACGCAAACCCGGAATGAGGCCCTATTGTCTGTTTGACTTTTTTCCCGATGATTTTCTTACGGTCATAGATGAATCTCACGTGACATTGCCGCAGATCCAGGCAATGTATAAAGCCGACCGCAGCCGTAAAGAGGTGCTGGTTGAACACGGATTCCGGTTGCCCTCGGCTTTGGAAAACCGTCCGATGCGTTTTGAGGAGTTTGAACAGCTGACCGGAGATACGATTTATGTTTCCGCCACCCCGGGGGAATTTGAGCTTGACCGTTCCGGCGAGGTGGTGGAACTGGTTGTCCGTCCCACCGGACTTCCTGATCCGGAGATCGAGATCCGTCCCCTTGAGGGGCAGTTGGATGATGTTATTGCTGAAATTCGTGCTTGTGCCGCCAAAAATCAGCGGGTCCTGGTGACAACTTTGACCAAGAAAAGTTCCGAACGTTTGTCTGATTATCTTTCTGAATTGGGAATAAATGCGGCCTATCTGCACTCCGAACTGGACGCTTTTGAACGGGTGCGGGTGCTGAAAAAGCTTCGGGAAGGCAGCTGTGACTGTGTGATCGGTATCAATTTGCTCCGTGAGGGGATCGACTTGCCGGAAGTGGCATTGGTGGCGATCCTGGATGCGGACAAAACAGGCTTTTTGCGTTCAGTGCGTTCCCTTGTGCAGACAGCGGGGCGTGCCGCCCGTAATGCTGAAGGAAGGGTCATTCTTTATGCGGATGAAAAAACACCGGCGATCGAAGAGCTGATAGAACAGACCAATGCCCGCCGCCGCAAACAGTTGGCCTATAATGAAGAGCACAATATCACGCCCAGGACCATTATCAAGGCTCCGGGGAAGTCCATTGTGGAAATCATCGGCGGAAAAAGTAAAAAAGGGGGACGGCTCAAAGGCAGTACCGGTATGGCTGATGCCATATTTTCTGTCGAAGGCGAGCTGAATCTTGAAAAATTGGGGCTTTCGGAAAGTGAGGGACGCAAACTGATAGATGAACTGACCGCAGAGATGCTCAAAGCCGCTGAAGCATTGGAATTTGAACGTGCTGCCGATTTGAGAGATCAAATCAAGGCATTGAAAAAAGAAAAGTAAATTAAGGAAATATTGTATGAGTCCGGCTGAACTTGTGTTGCGTATACTTCTGGCTCTTGTACTGCCCCCTTTGGGCGTAATTGGACTGAAAGATGTGGGCTGTGGAACCTTTGCATTGATGTGTGTTCTAACATTGTTTTTCTGGGTTCCCGGGCAGATTGCCGCTATTGTGCTGATCGTTAAGGAATACAGCTCATCCAGTGTGGCTTAAAAAAATCGGAGCAACCGCCGCAGTAAATTTTTTGCTGCGGTTTTTTTTAGGTTCAAATGGCAGCCCCGCCCAAAAAATGGCAACCCCGCCCAAAAAAATGGCAACTCAGCCCAAAAAAATAGCAACTCAGCCCAAAAAAATGGCAACCCTGCCCAAAAAAAATGGCAACCCCGCCAAGATTCGAACTTAAACTAACTGGACCAAAACCAGTTGTGCTACCGTTACACCACGGGGTTGCGCGACTCAAATTTGAGTTTCTATAAAATAATACCAAATGGATGAAAAATCCAGTCGAAAATCAAAAAAAATGCGAAAAAAGTCAAAAATTCCGGGGAATGCCCGGAATATGGATCCTGTGACAGCAAAAGACAGGGCAAAAGAAAAGCCGTGACCTGGAAAGATCACGGCCGCATCGGGCAGGAATGATTTACTTCTGCCGCAGGAAATAACGTTTGAAGAAACGCTCTGGATCCAAAGAACGCTTGGCGTGACGCAAGTTGGGTTCGTTCATATCCTGTTCGCGGTTCATAAATTTTGCCGTTCCCCGCAGAGCAATCGCCAACTGCCAGGTGAGGGTCTGGGATGCCCCTTTGACTGAATGGTCGGTCTTTTCAAAGTGGACATCCACAGTTTCGGCAGGGAGCATACTGAAAATGGAAAAACCTGCCGCATATCCCGGTTCCGCGTACATAATAATACCGCCGAGCCCCAGTTCCTCAAAGTGTTCCCAAGCCTCCTGCATCGCAATACCTTCTTCGTCCAGAAATTCGCAAGGCTCAAGCCGTGAATTGAGTTCCACAGCCATTTCCGCAACAAAAGGCAATTCCTCTTTAGTCACAGGACGGATTTCTGCATAGGGCCAGTTGGCCTGGAACTGTTTGACCAGATTGTGTTTTTTACGCAGCTTGGGACCGTTGAAGTTGGCGATCTTGTCAATGGAAAACATATAATCGATCATACCTTCATCGTACTCAAGCTCAAAGAATCTGTCACAGTCAGGATGCTTATCCAGAAATTCCTCTGGGACATCATAAATACCGCCGTCGGTCAGACCGGCTTCGACAAAGGCTGCATTGATTCTTTGAAGTTCATCCGGGGGAGTCCATTCGCCCATAGGGTAGTGGATGATCCGGGCTTTCTTTTCGCAAACGACCATACGGTTCCCCAGTTTGATACAGGTGATATCATAGGGTTTCCGGTACATAAAAAGATTGGCAAAACTGCATTCGCAGCTCTGAGTATTCATTTTTGCCGCAGCGGCATCAAAAAATTTTTTATCGCTCAATTCAATAGTTCTGAGCTTGGAAAGATCAATTTTCATTATAATCCCACAATTCTTCCTCGTTCAACATCAAGCCGGTACCCTTAGCCACAGCATTGAGGGGCTCATCAGCAACAAAAACAGGCAATCCTGTTTCTTCAGTGAGGAGCTTGTCCAATCCCATCAGCATAGCACCGCCGCCGGCAAGCATAATACCGTGTTCCACCAGGTCGGCAGCCAGGTCGGGTTTGCAGTGTTCAAAAACAGCGTGCACTTTTTCAGCAATGCTGCGGACCTGTTCCTGCAGTGCTTCACGGGCTTCTTCGCCGGTGATCGTCACAGTTTTGGGAACGTGCCCATTCATATCCAGACCGCGAACTTCCATTTTTGCATCATCCCGGACAGGATAGGCACTGCCGATAGCAATCTTGATACGTTCGGCAGTCAATACACCGATCATCAGATTGTAATTTTTACGCATATACTGCATAATGGCATCATCAAGTTCATCACCGCCTACACGGATACTGTCTGAATAGACGATGCCGCCCAGAGAAATAACTGCAACCTCGGTGGTACCGCCGCCGATATCGACGATCATACTGCCGCAGGGATCGCTCACAGGAAGTCCCACACCGATTGCCGCAGCCATAGGCTCCTCAACCAGCTTGACCATTCCTGCTCCGGCCCGCTTACTGCTGTCTTTGACCGCCCGGATCTCCACCTCTGTGATTCCGGAAGGCACTGCAATGACGACCCGGGGGGGGAGCAGACGCCTGTACCAGGGCACTTGGCGGAGAGCTTTTTGGATAAACTCACGCAGCATTGCTTCAGTGACTTCAAAATTGGCGATAACGCCGTCTTTCATAGGACGGATCGCTTCAAGGTTGACGGGGGTTTTACCCAACATTTCTTTGGCTCTGGCACCGACATAGCGTACTTCGTGGGTATTGACCTGACGCACCACAACAGAGGGCTCGTTCAACACCAGCCGGTCAAGATCCCGGACGTACACAAGACAGTTTGCAGTGCCCAAGTCAATGCCGATATCCGTTGAAAACAGTCTGGTAAGATGAAAGCTCATTTTTGTCTTATTTCTCTATAAATTTAAAAAAACTTTATTCACCTATTAATTTACCACATCCCGGGCTATTTTTCAAGCACTTTTCAAACTTTATTTCCTTTTTTTCGTCATCTGAACTTGAAATATCTTCTTCTGACGGATATCTTATGACATTGGAAGATCGAATCATCAATTGAAAAATCGGAGGAAATTATGATTTTTGACCGTTTGGAAAATTTGCCCGCTTATACTGCTATCGCACCTGAAGTAATGCCTAAGATCGTTGAATTTCTCGGCAAATGCGGTGCCGGAGAGATCGCCGAAGGACGGCACGAACTTGACGGCGACAAACTTTTTGTCAACGTTATGAGTTATTCAACAAAGCCTTTCAATCCTGAATTGCTCGAATATCACCGGAAATATGTGGATGTGCAGCTTTTGCTTGCCGGCAGCGAAACCCTTTATTATGAGCCTGCCGGAACTGCTGTTTGCACGCCTTACAACGAAGACAACGATTGCGGATTCAATCAGGTTCCTGCCAGTGCTCTGCCGCTGAAACTTGAAGTCGGCAACTTTGTGCTGCTGCTGCCTGAAGAAGGACACCTCCCCGGTGTCGGTGACGGCAGCGGTGTCGTCAAAGCTGTTGTAAAAATTTCCACTGATCTGCTTTCCTGATGTTTTGAAATATGAAAAATGTGATCAAATCTGCCGGGAACAGATTTTTTGCTTTCGACACTGAAAGCAAATCTTTTGAACTCGGCGGTTGCGGGATAGAAAAAAAGTTTCTGTTGGCAGAATTCCTGCGTTTTTCAGATTCACGCCCCTGGAGTTTCCCAGTCAAAGAATATGACTCCCCCCGGGTGGCGGTGACGCCTGATGATCCAATGTTGATCGTTGCAGTGGAAAACGATTGCTTCCTCTGCGGTATGGCATTCAATTTTGACGGTGAATTGCTCAGAGGGGACTTCTTTCTTTCAGTCAAAAAAGATCTGCCGTACAATTTCGTTGCATTGGCACTGCCGGTCTGTCAGGATTCTGCCTTTACATTGCCGGGAGTGCTTTATAATGACAATCCTTCAACGCCCCCAGAGCATCTTGTAGCTCATTTTCCTGCTGCGGGAACAGCCTCCCTTATGGTGGAAGAAAGCCGTCTGCCCGTGACGGGAGTCAATGCCGAAAAAGATCAAAAGTTCTTTTCTCTTTTTTCTGTTCCGGAAATGGAATTTGAATGGACTCTCGGTGCCCACCGGGACGAAAGAGGGGAAACTTCTCTGATGCTGGGCAGCGGATGTGTCAGTTTCAACGGCATCCCCGATCAGGTCTATATCGCCAAAAGAGCTGCAGCCGATCCCGGGTGTGTTTACCGGAATTTTCAAGCAGGGGACAGAGTGACCAAGCGTTTTGCCCTTTCCTGGGGAGAAGTTGAGCATAAAGGTCACGGATTCCGCGACCTGATCGGCAGCGGATTCAAGCTGCTGGCTCCTGTGACAGAAGAATCCAAAAGCCGCGAAGAGATCATCTCTCTCAAGATGCAGGCACTCAAGGAACGCTGGGCCGGAAACGGTTATGTGAATACGATGCCGGACAACCTTTACCGGGCTCCCCAGAAATTCCTTTACGGGTGGACGGGGCAATCGTTCCGCCTTGCCTTGTGCGATCTGCGTTATGCCCTCTTGAAAAAGGAAGAAGACGGCATTAAGCGTATGCAGCGTTGTGTGGCGTTTTTTCTGCAAAACAGCAAAACATCTGTTCCGGGACTGCGGAACAACTACTTTGATCTTGACACATTGAAATGGCATCCCGACGGGGGAATGCAGAATCCCCGCTATTCTTCCCGGGCATTGGGTGAAACCTGGAGCGATCTTGCCAGGATCATCAGCTGTTGCAGAGAAAACAATATTCCCGAACCTGAAGGAGCTCTTGAGGCATTGCGGGAAGGATTGCAGTTTTTTCTGGATCACAGACTCCCCGGCGGAGCTGTCCCCCTGATGTGGAATCCCGACGGCACTCCCGGATCTGATAAAGTTACCTGTGCCGGGTCGAGTGTGCTGCCTGCTTTCTTTGAATTTTTCCGTCTGACAGGTGAAAGTGTGTGGCGGGAAAATGCAGAAAAAATGCTTGATATCTTTTATCAGGTTGGCGGAAATGATTTTGCAACGCCTTTTTCTCACGCCACATTGGATGCTGCCTGTGAAGATAAAGAAGCGTGTGTTCCTTTCTTTAATGCTGCAGTTCTTGCCTACGAGATCACCGGGGATGAAAAGTACAAAAAATATGCCGACGTTGCGGCCGACTGGCTGTTGACCTGGGTCTATTTTCACGAAGTGCCTTTCAGGCCGGGCAGCGTTTGTGCTGTCAACGGATTCCGGACAACCGGCTGGCCCACAGTGAGTGTGGAACATCACCATTTGGATGTGTTTTTCCCTGCCTGGGAACTTTACAGATATGGTAAATTGACCAATAACGCTCTTTACCGGCATATGGGAAAGACGATTTTTGCCGCCTGGGGGTACAGCGTTTCCCGGGGCACCGGTGATTGGCTGTTCCATAATCCGGGACGTCAGCCGGAACAGTTTTTCCAGACCAGGTGGTATTTCACCGTTGGAGAAAACGGCAAATGGGCCAATTATCATCCTTTGCTCCGTTATCAGCTTTACCGCCACGGATACAATGCAGACAATCTGGTAAAAATGCACCTCAGGGGCGGATGCAATCCCTGGGATGTGGCCTGGATCATTGCAATGGTGCTGGAAGCGGCACTGGGCTTTGAAGAAGAAGCCGGAGAATAAGTTTTTTGTCTCAAATTTGCGGCGGCAGCGTGAAAGCGTGTGCCGCCGTTTTTTCTATTCTTTCTCCTCTCTTTTCTTGAAAAGGTGTGAAAGAAGTGCTATATTATTACGAAAATAAAAATCGTAATACATAAATTCAGGGCATAAGATGAAGTTTTCTTTATTTTCAGCGTTCACGCTGATTGAACTGCTGGTTGTGATTGCAATAATCGCAATTCTTGCATCTTTGCTCTTGCCTGCTTTGGGACAGGCCCGCTATCGGGCTCAAATGGCCGATTGTTCCGGGCATCTGAGGCAAATGGGAATCGCTTACAGTTCTTATGCCGACGATTATTCTTACACCCCTTTTGTCTATGCCGACGGTGTGCGTTGGAACCGGCTGCTTTACCCCTACATCTATGGAACAGGGCCCTGTGACGGGGGAAAAGTTTTTCTTTGCAGCGGGGATCAGCGGAATGAGGAAAAGCCGCTCTTTCCCGGTACCGGGTGCCGGACAAGTTACGGCATCAATCAATGTTATTCTGCCGGACACGAAAATGACAAAAGTTACAAACTCTGGTACGGGGTGAAATTTGCCCGGATCGCCAAACCTTCATCCTTTATCGTTTTTGCTGACGCGGGAAGTTATTACATCGGAACAACTCTTGCTCCGGAAGGCCTGGGGGTGGTCAACGGTGAATTGACCGTTATTCAGGGGTGGTGCAAAAATCTTTCTTTCCGTCACGGAGCAAGAAGCGGAAAATTTAATATGGCACTGGCTGACGGTCATACGGAAAGCCGCACCTTTGATACTGTGAAACATTTTCAATGGGATATTGCAGGAAAATGGGACGGTTCTTTTTACTGATTTTTATATTGCTTTTACTGACTGGCTGTTCTGAGGATCGGAAATCAACCTCGCCGGGGCGTATCGGTTCTTTGTGTACGGCGGCTTCGGCGGTTATGTGCCGTTTGGGAACTCCACCTGCGGCCGTGGATCAGTACAGTGCTCCGCTGGTACCTGACGGTGTGGCCGTCATCGGCAAAGGGAGTGCCATTCAAGTTGAAAAAGTGCTGGAATCCGGCATTGACACACTCATTGTCTGGTCCTATCAGCTCCCGGCAGTGGAACATCTCAAGCGCCGGGGGATAAGAATCGTCTCTTTTGAAGTTGTCAGAATGAAAAATTTTCCTGAAATGGTGAAAAAACTGGGCATCCTCACAGGAAAAGAAAAAGAAAGCCTCCGTCTGATCGACGCATATAAAGAACAACTTTCCTCACCCCGTGAAACAACTTCTCTCAAAAGGGTCTACCTTGAACTTTACACCCGTAATCGCGGGAGCGGGGATCTGTCTTACGCCGGAGATCTGCTCCGGGCGGCAGGAGGGAAAAGTATTCTTGAAAAAACTTCTCTTACGGGAACTGAGCATATTATCAGAAGCAATCCGGAAGTGATCTTTTTTGTTGAAGGTTTTACCGATGCAAAAGAGATTATGGAACGTCCGGGATTTGCTGCAGTCGAGGCGGTGAAACGGAAAGCCGTTTTTTCTGTCCCCCGGCGTCTTCTCGTAGAAGGAGCTTTCCCCATTGAAGCAGTTGAATATTTCAAAAAAAGGATGAATTGAATTATGGCTTTTTACCGGATAACGTATCACGAAAAATATAATTTTGCCACTTTGCACAATTGGGGCTGTACTTTCAGATGCCCTTACTGCAGCTACAAGCTCCGCAGCGGAGCCGACGGACGGCCCGGATTTGCCGTGCCGAAACCGGAAAAGTTTTTGACTGTTGAAGAACAGAAAAAAGCATTGCTTGAAGTCCGGCCCGCCAAAGTTTATTTTATGGGAGGTGAACCTACGGTGGCTGCAGAACTGGAAGAAATGCTCCGCTTTGCCAAAGAGGAACTGGGGGCAGAAACCAAACTTGGCCATACCAATGGCTGCCGTCTGCCGCTGCCTTTTCTTGACGGAGCCAATGTGGGATTCAAAGCGTGGAGCGAGGAACTTCATTTGCAGATAACCGGAAAGCCGAAGTCGCTTATCTATGATAATTTCAGCAAGGCATTTGACAGCGGTATGAATATGGCCGCCAATATGGTCTTTATCCCCGGATTCGTGGGGCTTGATGAGCTGGAAGGATGTGTAAAGTTCATTTCTCAGCTTGACAGAAATATTCCTTTTCATATCGACGGCTACATCCCCATTCCGGGGCAGCCGCACCGCCGCCCCTCGGATGAAGAGATGCTGGCAGCAGAAGCCTTGGTCAAAAGTTATCTGCCCAATTGCCGTTATTCCCATTTGACGTCAGAAGAAGCCCTGGACCTGAGTGCCCGGGATGACCGCTTCCG
>JAZUPO010000240.1:0-11522 GCA_045605205.1 Victivallaceae bacterium | reverse complement strand
CAGGGGAAGCCTTTACGACCGTAGATTTGAAGTTCAAGAGCAAACTTGCCTTCGCTGCCGTCTACGTTGAGAAAGTCTGAAATCGTGGTTCCACCCGCCTCAATGGCACGCTGCAATATGATTTTTGCATTCCGGACGAGTTTTTCGCACTCCTCCAAAGAAAGTGCAGAGGCACATTTACGGGGATCGATACCGCTTGCAAACAATGTTTCAGTGGCATAGATATTGCCGATACCTACGACGACAGCGTTGTCCATAAGAAAGTTTTTGACACAAACTTTGACATTTCTGCTCCGGGCGTGAAAAAAGGCCGCAGTGAACTCCTCTTCCAAAGGTTCCACGCCGAGCTTGTCAAGAACTGCGGGGAACTGTTTTTTTCCGGGAAGAGGATGCAGCTCAAAAATACTGAAACGCCGGGTACATTCAAAGCGGAAAATTTGACCGTCGTCCAAATAGATGAAAATATGTTCGTGCTTTCTTTTGGGAATGGACAGTGGCTCGACCCTGGCAACTCCGGACATTCCGAAATGAATGAGTAATGCACGCTTTCCGGTAAGTTCAGCAGTCAGATAACGGCCTCTGCGGCGTACATCAAGAAAGCGTGCCCCCGCAAGATCTGCTTGGGCAAGAGGTGTTAATGAGGTACGCAAAGCAGGGGTGAAAACTGCTGTTTTCAGGATCGTTTTTCCTGTTAAAGCTGTTTTCAGGGCCCTGCCGATATTTTCCACTTCGGGCAGTTCGGGCATTTTTTCAGTTGCGTCCGCTGAGACGATCGTAGTTGCCGGAGAAAATGGCAGCTTTTGCTTCGTCAGAGATCCGTTCGCTAAGAACTCCGTAGACCTGCATAGAAATGTTGCAAATGGGGAAGTCAGTGCCGAACAGGAGTTTTTCAGGGCCGCACTGTTCCACCAGATAGCGGAGCATACCCCAACGGAAAAGGCCGGTTCCGGAAATATCCCAGTAAAGATTTTTATGCCGCTTCATCATTTCTGCCCGCTCAAGGACATTGTTGCGTTCGCCGGGGTGAGCGGCGATCACATTGAGGTCGGGAAGATTTTTGACGAGACTTTCAATATCTCCATTGTCCATAGAGTGAATATTGACGGTCATTTTCAAATCCCGGGCGACAGCGAAAACTTCAAGGATTTCAGGGGAAGAGTATGAGGTATAGCCGCTGATATAGGGGACAAGTTCTCCCACCCAGGTCACACCCAGTTTGTGATATTTTTCAAGTTCTGCAATAGAATCTTTGATGAAAAGGGGATTGATGCGGATTCCTGTCTGATAGTAGTCCGGATTTTTCTGTTCCAGTTCAAAACCGGCCGCATTGGTCTCTGCAAAAGGAGTAAAGTCCTTGGGATCAGGGGTTGAACGGATAACGGACCCTACGCAGAAATCCACTCCGAAAGCACGCATTTCTGAAAAAAAATCAGCGGTGTTGTCAGGAGTGCCGTAGGCATTGAGCTTACAGTCTGCCAGTGTGTCGTGAATAGGGTGACAATGGGCGTCAACAATACGGAATCCTTCAATCATTTTTTGTCCTCCAGTTGTTTTATTTTTTTAAGTGTACAGCTGCGCAATGCGGGAGTTCCTTCCTGAAGCTGCAGAGCTGATTTATAGGAACGCAGTGCCTCTTGCGGGGCGTTGTGTTTTATCTGGACATCTCCGGACATTATATAGTAACGGAAACGCAATCGCCGGGGAAGATCCTGCACCTTGACCAGAGAGAGAAATTCTTTCATCCGGATGTGATCCGGAAAAGCTGCCAATGCACCATAATAACACGAAAGAGCGGAATTGTTGCTGACAGACATCCAGTGGCGTGCCGTCTTTTCTGCCAAATCCCGGTTGTCCGTACGCATCGCACGGGTGATGAGGGCAATGGCATTGTTGGACTCAGGTTTCAATAAATAGGCCAGCTGAAAGTGTTTGATAACTTCAGGAGTGAGCTGCTTTGCTTCTTTTTCCAGAGCCCAGCCCCAGGCTGCATAATCCGCCGCCCGCAGCGGGGGGGCGTAAAGGACACATCTTGATACGATGATCCCCCCCAGAACTGAAAAAATAACAAGGGCTTTTGAACGTGTATTGCAAAAACTTATCAGCCAGACCGTCAGCAGCACGAACCAGGGCAGCAGCAGCAGCCGGTAACGGCCGATGGGCTCACGGATGCAGATGAAAAATACAAGTGCAGCAATGGGGAGCAGAATGAAGCCCGCCTTTTTCTTCCAGGTTCCTGTCAGCAGCATCAAAAGGAGTCCGGCTGCAGCACAAAGTGGTATGAATTCAAAGGGAAGTTTGAAAAAAGGGATCTTGGTCCGCAAAAAGTAGATATTCAGATTTTCCGGAATTTCAGTGGGAGACCAGACTTGAGGGATCCTGGAGGCCATCTTGAGAGAGGTTTTCAGTATAGGGATAAAACGGGAGTTTGACTGTTGGGGAAGATCGGGAGTACAGGACTCCTGAACCCTGTTGACACTGACTGCGTAAGGAACAGGATTGAAAAAGCAGTTGAATGGACCGCCCTTCCAAAAATTGACCGCTGAAAAGCACAGCCAGACAGCAATGATCCCTGCCGTAAAGCTGAAAATACGCTTCAGAGGCAGTTTGCGGCGGTAAAGATATTGAAAGCTCCACACCGAAAGAAGGATCACCAACCCGATGGCAACAGGCCGTCCTGTGGCGGCAACTCCAACTGCTCCGCCGGCTCCAAGGGCATAGAGCGGGGAAAAATGGTGTTTGCGGGCGACAAGAAAACTCCAGACACTCAGGATGATTCCGAAATTTACCAATGAATCCTGCAAGGTGGTGAATTCATACATCAATTCCACAGGATTAAGAGCCCAGAGTATTCCGGCAGTCAGAGCAAAAAGTTTTTTTCCGGAAAGTTTGAGAGCAATATCCGCAAGCATTACCGCTCCGGCGATCCCCAACAGACTTTGCCAGGTCGTGTGCCAGAGAACAGGATGAGTTCCATTATTGAGGTAATGAAACAGAAAAACCTGAAGCCGGTGCACTGTGAAAAAAAAGCTGTTTCCCGGTCTCCCCCATTCCCCGAAGCCGAGCAATGTTTCCATATCCAATCCCGGGACACAGTGAAAAAAACTGAAAGGGGATGAAACGTAAAAAAGAGCAAAAAGCACCCGCAGTACCAGTGCGGTACCGGCAACGGTCAAAAAAATGTGACGGGTCAGAGCTTTCAATTTTCTTATTTTATTCTTTTATCCACTGAACCACAAGTTCCAGATCTTTTGGGGTACTGTCAAAAATTTCAAGAACAAAGTGTCGAACACCGTGAAGGGCGCAATTTTTGACGAAACGGGGCAGGTCCATTACGTTGGGCGTGTCAAGAGTTTTATGGCCGTCACCCCAGTTTTCCGGCGGAATGGAATTGTTATAGATCGAGGCGTGCAGATGGATCATTTTTACATTGCCCCCCTGAAGGAATTTTTCTGTTTCCGTATGAAAATCCTTTTCAAAGAGGCGGCAGGTACACCAGAAATGCCCGGTGTCAAGACAAATGGGGAAATCCAGATAATTCAGATCATCCGGCAGCATAGAACTTGCTCCGTAGGCGGGAAAATCTGTTTCAATGCTCCAGAGGATTTGAGGAAATCTGCGTTTTAATTCCTGAAGATTTTTTTTGACTCTTTCCCGGCGCATAATATATTCAGGCCACTTGGTGAAGTTGCAATTTCTGACACTTCCCGGCACATAAGAAAATTCCGGACGGCCGTGGGGTTCCATACATTCACAATAGGTTTTGCCGTGACCGAAAGCTTCAACCATCTTGTCGCTCATATAAAACCCGTGAAAACAGCTGCGGGTGATGCCGAGTTCTTCAAAGAGCTTCACATTATTGGCAACACCTTCCCAGATAGGGGAAATATCTTCGGCAGCAAAGTTCCAATTGTATTTTTCAAGTAAAGGTGAATGACCGCTTAAAGGAACATTGTTGGCTTTGAGAAAATCAATGGTTTCTCTGTTTTCGTCGTTGTGGAGCTGAACCCCGAAATTGACACCGAGTTCGGCAGCTTTTGTGCGGAATGCAGCCAGAATCTCTTCCCTGTCTTCCCGGTGGAAGTTGATGGAAGATATATCAAAAAGAAAGTCCTTCATAAATTTAATTTTTCCTGCTGTGGGTGACCACATCTCTGTATGAAAGCGGCCCACCGAAAATATCCAGTGCTGAACCGATGGTGTAATGAACTTTTCCGGAACCGGATTTTTCGATCAGAGCAACATCTTCCAATGTGCGGATGCCGCCGGCATAAACACACTCAATAGGGGAATCTTTGCTCAGAAGTTCGAGCAGTTCACAGTCGATGCCGGATTGTTTCCCCTCAACATCCACAGCGTGAATGAGGAATTCTGCCGCACTGTCAGCCAACATTTCAAGGGTTTCCCGGTTGACCTTCAGATCGGTGTAAGTCCGCCAGCGGTTGGCGGCGACAAAGTAGTCATCCCCTTTGCGGCGGCAGGAAAGATCAAGAACGAGATGTTCTTTCCCGATCTCAATCAGAAGTTCTTTCAGCCGTTCAGGAGCAAATTTCCCTTCCGGAAAACACCAGCTGGTGACAATGACTTTGTCTGCTCCCGCTTCGATCCACTTTGATGCATTGGCGAGCGTGATCCCGCCGCCGATCTGCAGGCTGCCCGGCCAGGCTTCCAGGGCTTCACGGGCGGCTTCTTCACATCCGCCGCCCAGCATAATGACGTGTCCGCCGTGCAGGGCATCTCTGCGGTAAAGATCCGCATAATAAGAAGGCGTTTTTTCTGAAACAAAATTAGTTTTCAAACCGCCGGAGTCAAGGGTGGAACCTACGATCTGCTTGACTTTACCTTCGTGAAGGTCAATGCAGGGACGGAAACTCATAGCAAAAATACCTCTGACTTGAAACGTTTACTTGAGACCGATTTTCTGAGTGATCTGGTGAGGCACGCCGGGCAGCAGGATACGGGGATCACACTTGGCATTTGCACATTCGACACAGACCATTTCAGTATATTCTTCGGGAGCGTAATCTGCCATTGTTGTGGCTTTTTCGATCCAGGGATTCCATACAACGGTGGAATCGGATCCCGATTTTTCAACGGTGATGATCCGTCCCCAGCCGGGGTCAACGATTTCAGTTGCTCCGGAAGCAGGGTAGAATACGCTGTCGATTTCAGAGGAGATCTGAATATCACCGGATTGATAATTGCCTTCCTTTGAAACGGCGTGGGCCGCGAAATCAAGATAATGGCACTTATCAAGGCCTGAAATCGCGATTTTACGGATGTCTGAAACGGCAAAGTAGGTGTGCAATGCACAGCCGATCGTTACGGGTTCATTACCTTTATTGAGCATCACAAGGCTCATTTCAAGTTCTTTGCCAATGGTGAAAATCATAAAAACAGTGAACGGAAATTCAGACATTTCAAACTGTTTCATATCGGAATCAAGTTTGAGAACCACTCTGGTAGCTTCAGAAGGCAGCTGGACAATGTCTGCAACTTCCCAGGTCTCTCTGCGGACGAAACCGTGACCGGGCCAACCTTCTTTGGGGCCTGAACCGAACCAGGGCCAGCAGACAGGAACGCCGCCTCTGATGGGTTTGCCGGGTTCCATATAGGCTTTTTTACTGACCCAGAGAAGATTTCTTTCACCGGTGGGGGCAAATTCAAAGATATGAGCTCCGTTGGTGGTCAGTTTGGCAGAGGCGAACTTATTGGTGACTGAAATGATTTCCAGTCCGGAATCCAGCCCTGAGAATTCCACGCCGGGGACGTCAAATTTTTTGCAGTTGCACATAAATGTTTATATCCTGTAATAGAGGGTGAACGATTACTCTTCGTCATCATCAAAGAGCAGCTGTCGGGGTTTTCTTGAAAGCCGTTCAAGAAGCAGACAGCCCGGAACAAGGGGCTGTTCTTCCGAAGTTACTGTCAAGGCAAGAGCTTTTTTGTTGAGCTGCCGGTTTGCCCAGCAGTAAAATTGAAAGAGCTCCTGAATGTCGATATGTTCAAGAAGTTTTTTGCCCGGACGGTCAATGTGGGCCGCTTCATTGCAGAAAGCTGCCTTGTACCCCGTCAGGGTCAAATCTGTTTCAGTACTTCTCACTGCGTGACGCAAAGAACGCTGAACGTTCCTGGCTGCCAGACAGCCGGGAACGGCAAAAGCCGTACCGTCGGCAGGAGCGGTATCAAGAGGCGTACTCCAGGAAAAAAGGGTTTCAAATTGCCACGGCCGTTTTTCAACGGGAGTTTCTTCGGAATAAATGAGAATATTCCGTTCAAAAGTGAGGGTCCCGTCTGTATCGGCAATACGGAATGATGAGTCCACTCCTTCCATACGGGAAGCCGCCCGGTGACGCCAGACATCACTGCCTGTCATAAATTCAGCTTTGCTTCCATCCCGGTATTCCACCTGAATGAACCAGGGAAGCTCATTGCCGCAGTAAAATTCGCCGTTTTCTCTGAATTTACAACTGTGGAGTTTATTTTCTCCGTAAAGCAGATAATTGACTTTTGCCCAAGGCCCCGGGAACTCCAGAGTCTCAAGAGTTATATTGCCCACCTCGCCCCGGTTGCACGCCGCAACTGATGTGACCATTGAGGCTGCTCCGTCAGTGATGAGGATATCCCGCTCCACTTTGAATTCTGAGCCGAAAGGAATGATACTGCGGCTTTCAATAGAGGCAGAAAGGGAATCTTCCGCCCGGTGGAGCCGGAAGATTTCAGGCAAAGCGGAAACTTCAGAGAATCCGGCAAAAGTTCCCCGGTTGATACGCATAAGAGTCCGGGAAGCGTTGACAAGTTCCAATACGGTTTTTCCGGCAGGAAAGGAGTTTATCTGCCAGTTGCCGGCACCGGTACAGAAAGGGGTAAAATTTTTCTTCAATCTATAACCTCAAAAATTTGTGATTCAGCTTTTCTTGTGAAAGGCCGGGGCGGGGCTGCGGGATATCCCAGGGGAGCCAATGCCGCAACGCGGCAGGGAGCCTTGACTTGGAGCACTTCAGCCGCTTTAAGTGCATCAAAAGCACAGATCCAGCAACTTCCCAGACCTTCTGCGGCTGCTGCCAGTTGAAAGTGTTCCATTGCAATGGCCATATCAGTATCGGCACTGTCGAATCCATCCCCTCTTTTCCAGGATTCGGACTGATTGACGATCACAGCCAGCAATGCAGGGGCTTCAGCGGGGAAATCCTGACGGCAGCTTGCCGCCAATGCCTCTTTGAGAACCGGATTTTTAACGAGTTTAAAAGTTACGGGCTGCAGATTGCAGGCAGAAGGAGCTGCATTGACAGCTGTGATGATCCGGGCAAGAGAATTCGCCGGAATGGGATCGCTCTTGTAGCTCCGGATACTGCGTCGTTTCAGGATGACTTCATAAAAGTCCATAAATATCAACTCCGTGTGTGTATATGCTGTAAATGAATTTTAATTGAACACCACTTGACCGTTGTAGAGCAGACTGATGCGTGAGTGATTCAACTGTTTCCAGTGAATGTTGATAATGGCAGTTTGAAGTGCACTCAAAAGATAAGGCAAACTTTTGCTGTTCAAAGGCAATGTCACGTGATAACGTTTGCCGCTTCTGTAACGCATAAAGAAGTTCAACTCCTCACCTTTGCCCGGCATAACACACTCAATGTCGATGTCCGGAAAGTTACGCAGAGTCATCATAATAAGTTCAAGAGAAGGCTGTAAACTCTCAAGACGCTCCCCGAATTTGAAGCTCCGGCGGCCGGGGATCGAGGTGATAACAGGCAGCGTGCCGTGAACGGCTGACTCAGAACGGGGGATAACGACCCCTTTTTCATCAACGACATAAGATCCTGCCGGATTGAAAAGAACTGCTCTGGGGATACGTTCGACCACCTTGATCTGAAGTTTGTCCGGCAGGATCCTTACAACTTCAGCTTTTTCAATACCGGGAATGGACTCGATCCGTTTCCGCAAAAGAACGTAGTCAACATTGAAAAGATTGGTTCCCGGATAGATCCCTGTACGGAAACAGAGGGTTTTTTCTTTGCCTTTCCAAAAGGAGCCGTTAATGATTTCAAGCTGTTTCAGTTTGAAATGGCTATTCCCGCTGAAAAAGGCTTTACGCAGAGAAAAAAGCAGAAACACCAGTCCCGTCGTCACAAACAGGAACAATATGAGCACTGCAAGAGCCCGCCATTTTTTCCGGCGGGCCAAACGCTGCTCCTCTGACATTTGTTCAGGGAGTCCGGGTTTGATTTTTGTTTTCAGCATATTCTTCTTTAATGTTATATTGACTTTCTCAAGTATAAAATAGCATCATCAGGAAACTTTTTCAAGTTTCAATAGTAAAAATGAAGCATTCAGGTAAAAAAAACTCATTTTTTTTTTATGTGAACTTGATTTCATTGCTTCAGCGCAAAAAAACAATACTCTGGTAAAAAACACCAGAGTATCAGCGTAATCAGTTATCTGCCCGTGTTGGGAACGAAGCTGCATAAAAAAGCCGCAGTTCGTGAAAGAGCTGCGGCTTTTTTATGTCCGGGAAATCAGATCCCGTCAGCGGAGTCATCTGCTGCAAGAATTTCTCTGAAAGAATCCAGTTCCATTTTCTTTTGCAGATTTTTCTGCTTTTGGGTATTTCTTCTTTTTCGCTCCGGTTCATCCGGATTTATGATCATTGTGGCGTGGTTCAAATGCACCATATACTTACTCAATTCCGCAGAAGGCAGAAAACGCATCTTGAATCCCGCTTCGACCAGCCGTTTGTGAATGGTCATACCCGCACAACCGCCTTCTCCGCTGAAACCTTTTGTATATTGACGGAGCAGGGCCGTCCTGTAAAGGGCACAGTGACTGCGGAGAAAACGGAACTCCTTTTTACGCAGTCCAAGAGAGATCTTGATGAAATCTTCCAGATCCTTGAAAAATTGTTTGACAGGTTTGACCTTTTCCAACTTCCAACTGCCGACCCCCGCAGTGTCAGGAGTTGAATTGATCTCTTTAAGCAGATAATCCAACCAGTCAGGAGAGGTGATGATCGTGTCTGTGTGCATTGAAAGCACATATTCGGAATCCACTTTTGCCAAAGCAAGATCCAATGCTGTCGTGTGCATTACAGGCGGGGACAGCACACTGATTTCTTCGTAAGGACGTTCGATCAACTCTATCCACGGGATTTTTCTGAGATATTGGGTCGATTCATCCTGAGAAGCACTGTCAATGGCAATAACACGGATCTGCGAGAGATCTGTATATTTACGCAATGAACGGATACAGAGTTTTGTCAATTCCGGGGTTTTGTAGTTGGGCAGCAGAATCGTTACCATAAACGGGAACTCCAATGTCAAAAAGTGATGAAGCTGTCCGGAACTCCGCCCGGACAGCGTGATACACAAAAATATTTTTCTGTTATTTGAGCAGTTCCAGAGCACCGGCGATCATTGTCTCACCCACGGTACGGTCGGCCAGACCGCGGGAAGGACTGGTTTCGTAACCGCCGTTGCCGTAGTGACGGGGAAGCCCCACATAGCCGATTTCTCCCATTCCCAGTGCTGCCAGCATTGTTTTGGGATATTTGGAACCTTCACGGATGCCGTAACCGATTTCAACGAAGGGTTCGGCAGGAAGTGAAACGATGGCAAGTTCGCTGCCGAAAGTAATGGCCACCTGAGTTTCGGTACGTTTCTCAGTGATGGGGTTCTCACGGCATCCGATGGCCCGTTCAGCGAACATCTTTTTGACTGCGGGAACGCCTCTTGCAATATCTTCACTGGTCAGGTCGCGTCCGGCTTCCATAACGGCATCTTTGTTTTCTTCATAAACCTTTTTGGCTTCGGCATACTCTTCATCGGTCAGCTTCAGATAGGGGGCATCAAATTCAAGGCGCTTGAAAGTGATGGCAGTATCTTCCATTTTCTGCAGACGGTAGAGAGCTGACAAAACGGCCTGAGCATAGCCTTTGCCGATACGTTTGGCTTCTTCATAACCGGTCTGGTTGACGGGAGTGGAAACATCAAAGTGATTGATATTGCCCTGGGGAGCGATAATGGTCATTACGGGAATATCGCTGTCAAGAGCCCGCTGGATCTCTGCTTCCATACGTCCGGGCCAGTCAGCGGAAACGATGTCGCCGCCAACGGTGTCGGTGTGGTTGGAAATATTGGCCATCAACATAACGGGACGGCCTGCCTGACGGATCTCAGCAATGATGATGAGAGGATCGATGCCGCCTTCCGGGTGGTCGATGTCAGGATTGAGTTTGCCGGGATTGGTGAGGGTTTTGCCGTTTTTCATAATATAACGGCGGTTGAATGCCAGAGCACTGCACTCCGTGGTGGTGGTATAGAGTTCTGCTTCAGCCAGAGAGGCATAAGCCTTATCGAGAGAGTTGATGGTTTTGGCCACGAGGTCATCCACATAAGCCGGATCCACAGCCTTTTCATCGCCGAAAATGCCGCAGACAAAGGGACCGGTATGGGTGTGGGTCGCACAGAAAAGAACTTTGCCGGCGAGGGGGGATTTCTTTTCTTTCAGAGCTTTTTCAAGTCTCTTAACGAAACTTGCGGGGAAAAGGCAGAGGTCATAGGAAACCACTGCACAGCACTCATCACCGCTGCGGAAAGCTGCTGTTTTGACAGCAAGACGATCATAAAATCCCCGGTTGGGGCGCAGATTGAAGTAACCGCACAGGCCAAGGCCGCAGCGGGGGGTGATGTCTTCCTGAGCGTAACCGAATTCAAATTTGTTCATAATGAAACTCCTTTATGATTAATAGTGTTGTATTTGTTGCAGCAAAAAATATTGCTTATTTCTCGATCTGTTTTCTCAGCCAGCAGTAAATGGCATCGCCCAACTGGTATCCGCCAATAATGGAGGGATGCAGAGCATTGCGGTCGCGGACGACTTTTTTCTGGTGACGGGCGTGAATGGGATAACTGCCCCAGAGATAACTGTTGTCAGGGTCGATACACTGATTGAGGGGGATCAGGGAGATCTTGGGGTCTTTCAGCTCTTTGACAAGTTTGGCAATAGCCAGATTATAGCTCTGAATGTTGCGGCGGTACTGATACATTGACTGAAGGCATTGGTAATTTGCACCGAAACCGTCCTGGTCGCAGCCGCAGACACCGGTGGTGACACCAATGATAGAATCAGGAGCGTGTTTACGCAGTACAGCCAGGAGTTTGCGGGCATTTTTCATTGTGTTTGCAAGACGCTGCTCCCGCTGATGTTCCATAGCTCCGAACATATCATTGCCTCCCAGCTGGATCACAATGAAATCGGGGGCTTTGCCATTGTTGATCTCATTCAGCCACCCGGGGATATCCAGTACTTTTTTGCCGTTGACGATCTTGAGCAGGGGGCTGCGCAGACGGTAAGCCTGGGACTTGGGCAAATTACGGACACCGAGAGCACGCATCTGTTCTCTTTCTGCTTCATTCTGTGCTTGAGGCAGTTCTTCAGCAGAGTAGAGCCATCTTTCAAGAAAACATCCCCAAGAGAATCCGCCGTAACCGTCGTGAGCAATGCCGCCGGGAACCGGTTTCCGGCCG
>JAZUPO010000239.1:0-6411 GCA_045605205.1 Victivallaceae bacterium | reverse complement strand
TTCTTCCTCCGTTCAACGATGAATTTCTTTGAACCTTTTTTCGGATTGCGGGTACGTTTACCTTTGGCAAGTTTGCCCCAGGGTGAAACGGGATGACCGCCGCCGGACTCACGACCTTCACCACCACCCATCGGATGGTCGACCGGGTTCTGAGCGACACCGCGGACATGCGGACGGAAACCCATATAACGTTTTTTACCGGCCTTACCCATTTTGGTATTCATCAGATCGAGATTGCCGATCTGACCGACCATGGCACGGCAGTTGACGTGGAGCATACGAACTTCGCCGGAGGGCAATTTGACCTGGGCGTAGAGTTCTTCTTTACCACGGAGAGTGGCGACCTGACCGGCAGAACGGACCAATTTGGCACCGGCTCCGGGCTGCATTTCGATACAGCAGATCTCGACACCGACCGGAATATCTTTCAATTTCAGCCAGTTACCCGGTTTCAATTCGGCTTTGGCACCGTTCATCACGACATCGCCGACTTTCAGACCGACCGGAGCAAGGATATAAGCCTTGTCACCGTCAGCGTAAGAAATCAGAGCGATGTTGGCGGTACGGTTGGGATCGTATTCGATAGAAACGACTTTAGCCTGAACGCCTTCTTTATTACGATAGAAATCGACCATCCGGTAGCAGCGTTTGTTGCCGGCACCACGGAAACGGGTGGTGATACGGCCCTGATTGTTGCGTCCGCCGGTGGAGCTGATACCTTTGGTCAGACTCTTTTCCGGACCTTTTTTGCTGAGACCGGACTTATCCAGCACCGTCATATGACGGCGGGAGGGAGTCGTAGGATTAAAAGTCTTGATTGCCATTTTCTATATACTCCCTCTTAGATGATCTCGATGGAACCTTCGGCAAGGGTAACCACAGCACGCTTCCAGTTGGGGCGGCGGCCGACCTGGCCGGTACGGCCGGAACGGCGGGTCTTGCCAAGATAATTCATAACATTGACATCGGCGACTTTGACCTTGAAAAGCTCTTCAACAGCCTTGGCAATTTCGATTTTGCCGGCACCGGGAGCAACACGGAAGGTGTATTTCTTTTCCTGGATGAGAGCGTTGGTCTTTTCGGTCAGCACCGGAGCGATAATCACTTCAAAAGCGTTTTTCATTTTTCAGTGTCTCCTTATGCCAGCCGGGCGATGAAAGCGTCAAGAGCATCTTTGGTAAAGAGGATCTTTTCGCAGCTCATAATATCGTAGACGTCAATCACAGCGGAACGGACAATACCCATAGTGGGGATGTTGCCGGTAGCGCAGACAACGGTGTTCTCGTATTCGGGAACGGTGAGCAGAGTCAGGTTGTCATAGAGATTGAGGTTCTTGAGGATCGCCACAGCGTTTTTGGTCTTGTGATCGGGAAGATCAAACTTGTCAACAACGACGATGGCATCTTCGTTCAGGCGTTCAGAGAAGGCACGCTTCAGAGCGAGAACAAAGACTTTCTTGTTGACCTTCTTGGCGAAAGAACGGGGCTGGGGTCCGAAAATGGTACCACCACCAATCCACACGGGGCTCCGGCTAGAACCGGCACGGGCACCGCCGCGACCTTTCTGACGGAAGGGCTTGGCACCGCCGCCGCGAACCAGACCGCGGGTCTTGGTGCAGGCGGTACCGGCACGGCGACCGGCACGGATAGCAACAACTGCATCGTGAACAGCAGTTCCGCCCTTGCTCATTTCAATGGCAGTATCGGGGACGATGTATTCGCCCACGGTAGCACCCTGACAATTGAGAATATTCAAAGTTTTGGACATTTTCTGCTCTCCTTAATTATTTCGCACTCTTTTTCAGCGCGCTGCGGACCAGCAGAATACCGCCGTTGGCACCGGGAACAGCACCCCGAACCATGAGGTAATTCTCTTCGGCATTGACACGGACAACTTTGAGGTTCTGAACCGTGCGACGGTCACAACCATAGTGTCCAGCCATCTTCTTACCCTTGGCAACGCGTCCGGGGAATTCGCACATACCGATAGAACCGGGACGACGTTCCCAGGCACCACCGTGACTGGCACGGCCGCCGCCAAAGTTCCAACGTTTCACAACGCCCTGGAAACCGCGACCCTTGGTGGTACCGACAACGTCGATGAAATCGCCGGCGGCGAAAACATCGGCCTTGATGACAGCGCCGGGTTCGGCAGCATCCATTCCACGGAATTCACGCAGGACGGCAGGAAGTTTGCCTGCTTCGTCAACTGCCACGGCTTTGGTCAAGTGACCTTTTTCGGCGCGGCTGAAATTTTTAGCCTTGCGGGCGCCGAAGCCCAACTGAAGCGCGTCATATCCATCGCGCTCGACCGTCTTGACAGCAGTCACAACGCAGGGACCGGCCTCGATCACCGTCACCGGGATCAGGGTGCCCTGTTCATCGTAGACCTGAGTCATACCGATCTTTTTACCGATTAATGCTTTCATTTGTTCTCCTTACAAAAAAAGTTAGGGAAACTTTCGATACGTGCCCCCAATCGGCCGGGAGCCTTGGTATCTATCCGGGAGCAGGTTGCTCCCGGAGTTAACGATGTTTCTGAAACTGAATCAGAAACCGGTCTTGATTGAAATATCCACACCGGCAGGCAAATTGAGCTTCTTGAGTTCGTCAACAGCCTTGGCATTGGGATTGACAATGTCCAGCATCCGCTTGTGAGTACGGATCTCGAACTGCTCCATTGATTTCTTATCCACGTGGGGGGAGCGGTTCACAGACCAACGCTCAATGCGGGTCGGAAGCGGAACGGGACCGTCAACCATTGAACCGGCCCGTTTGGCAGCTTCAAGGATTTCGTTGACGGACTGATCCAGGATACGATGGTCGTAAGCCTGAAGCCGGATACGGATGCGCTGAGTTTTAGCAGCCATAGTTTATTACCTCTTTTCAACAAGTTTATCTTGAATAGCTTTGGGAACCCGGTCAAAGTGGGCAGGCTCCATTGAATAGGTAGCACGGCCACGGGAAAGAGAACGGATCGTGGTGGCGTAACCGAAAAGTTCGGCCAGAGGCACGTTGGCATTGATCCGGGACTCATTGTTACCGGTGGAGGAGATCTCCTGAATGGCACCGCGGCGGCTGGTGATATCACCGATAAGGTCGCCCATATGTTCTTCGGGAGTTGTGACTTCAACCTTCATAATAGGTTCAAGCATTTCAACACCGGCCTTGCGGGCAGCTTCTTTGAAAGCCATAGAACCGGCGATCTTAAACGCCATTTCAGAGGAGTCGACAGGGTGGTAAGAACCGTCGATAATGATCGCTTTGAAGTCGATCACAGGGAATCCGGCAGCCACACCGGCAGCGGCAGCCTCACGGATACCGTTCTCGATGGGTTTGATGAATTCCTTGGGAATGTTACCGCCGGTAACCTGGCTTTCAACCTCGATTCCGAATCCGCGTTCCTGAGGAATGATGTCGATGATACAGTGACCATACTGACCGTGACCGCCGGACTGACGGACGAACTTGGTATCGGCGTGACCGGTGGTGCAGAGAGCTTCACGGTAGGCAACCTGAGGTGCACCGGTATTGGCTTCCACATTGAATTCACGACGCAGACGGTCGATGATGATATCAAGATGCAGCTCACCCATACCGGAAATAACAGTCTGTCCGGTTTCTTCGTCGCCGTGGACCTGGAAGGTGGGGTCTTCTTCAGCAAGAGCGATAAGACCTTTGTCCAGTTTGTCACGGTCGCCGGAGGATTTGGGCTCAACAGCAATTGAGATAACGGGTTCGGGGAAGCTCATAGATTCGAGAACGATGGGTTCCTCAGCAAGGCAGAGGGTATCACCGGTGGTAACGTTCTTCAGACCGCCCACAGCAGCGATATCGCCGGAGAACATTTCTTCGTGCTCGATCTGCTTGTTGGCGTGCATCTGCAGAATACGTCCCAGACGTTCACGTTTGCCGGTACGGGGATTCAGCACAGACATACCCTGAGCCGCCACACCGGAGTAAATACGGAAGTAGTAGAGCTTACCCACATAGGGGTCGGTCATAATCTTAAAGACCAGAGCGGAGAAGGGCTGCATATCGCCGACGTGGCGGGTCATCTCTGCGTCGGTGGCAGGATCAGAACCGGTAATTTCCCAGGTATCGATGGGGCTGGGGAGGTAATCCACGATCACATCGAGGATCATCTGAACGCCGCAGCATTTGAAAGCAGAGGCACAAGCCACAGGAACAAGCTGAGCGGCCACAGTAGCTTTACGCAGAGCGGCACGGAGAGCATCGATATCGGGAGTCTTTTCTTCGAGGAAGAGCTCCATCATTTCGTCATCGCAGCCGGCAACAGCTTCGTAAAGTTCCATAAAGGCTTCTTCACGCTGTTCAGCAAGTTCGCCGGTGAGTTCTTCTTCGATAATGGTGACGCCTTTGTCCTTGGGATCAAAGTAGAGAGCCTTGCCGCGGAGAACGTCGACCACACCCTTGAAGTCGCCTTCTTTGCCGATAGGCAGAGCGACACGGACGGGCACAGCACCCAGCTTGGTGCGGATCTCGTTCACAACGCCGTCAAAGTCGGCACCGGTACGGTCCATCTTGTTCACAAGAGCAACGATGGGCACGTTGTACTTTTTGGCCTGACGCCACACAGTTTCGGACTGGGGCTGAACTTTACCGACAGCACAGAAAACAGCAACAGCACCGTCAAGAACACGCAGAGAACGTTCCACTTCAGCGGTGAAGTCAACGTGTCCGGGAGTATCGATGATGTTGATTTTTCTGTTTTTCCAGGTACAGGTGGTGGCAGCGGAGGTAATGGTAATACCACGTTCACGTTCCTGTTCCATCCAGTCGGTAGTAGCGGTACCTTCGTGGGTATCACCGACTTTGTAGTTCACACCGGTATAGAAAAGGATACGCTCAGTAAGAGTGGTCTTACCGGCGTCAATGTGAGCCATAATACCGATGTTACGCACATCTTTGAGCGAAACCTTGCGGTGAGGTGACTCGTGGAAATTTTTTTCAGCAGTACTCATATTGTTAACCGTATCGATATAGGGGTTTTTCAGAGATCACCAACGATAATGAGCAAAGGCCTTGTTGGCCTGGGCCATCTTGTAGGTATCTTCCTTCTTCTTGACGGAGGAACCGGTATTTTCATAAGCGTCAAGCAGTTCTCCGGCGAGAGCTTCGGTCATAGATTTGCCTTTGCGGCCGCGGGAGTAGGTGGTGATCCAGCGCATAGCAAGAGCGACCTGACGTTCGGGTTCGACTTCGATGGGCACCTGATAGGTAGCACCGCCGACGCGACGGCTTTTGACTTCAAGTTCGGGCTTGACATTGTCAAGAGCTTTGAGGAACACTTCAATAGCACTGACTTCAGGCTTTTTGGCGGCGATCAGATCAAGAGCACCGTAAACGATACGCTGAGCCGTGGATTTTTTACCGCGGCTGAGAATGGTGTTGATCAGCCGGCCGATAAGGGGGCTGTTGTATTTCACATCGGGGAGCTGTACCCGTTTTTCAGCTTTACGTCTTCTCATTTTATATCAGGCTCCTATGACTTATTTCTTCTTTTTGGCAGTATCGGCACCGGGCTTGGGACGTTTGGCACCATACTTTGAACGGCCCTGGTTACGCTTGTCAACACCGAGACTGTCAAGCGCACCGCGCACAATGTGATAACGAACACCGGGAAGGTCGCGGACACGACCGCCCTTGACCAGGACCACGGAGTGTTCCTGAAGGTTGTGACCTTCACCACCGATATAGGCAGTGACTTCCTGGCCATTGGTCAGGCGAACACGGGCAATTTTCCTCAAAGCTGAGTTCGGCTTTTTAGGAGTACGGGTGGTCACCTGAAGACAGACACCGCGACGCTGAGGACAAGCACTCAGAGCCTTGGACTTGCTCTTCTTTTCTTTTTCTTCGCGTCCGAAACGCACCAGCTGGTTGATAGTCGGCATGGTAAATTCCTGTTTTTTAGAGCTTTACAACTCTTTTTGTTTATTCTTTCTGTATATAAATTTCTAAAATCACACTTGCACGGATTTATAATATAACCCGGCAAGTGCGATTTGTCAACCCCAGATTAAGAAAAACTGCAAATTTTTACAGATCTTCGTTATCAAAGGTTTCTTCTTCATCGAAGTTTCCTTCAGCGAAATCATCTTCGATGGTGCCGTCAAAGGACTGTTCCTGTTCGGGATACCAATCGTCGTCGTCATCTCCGAAATCATTGTCATCAGCAGGAGCAGCGGAACGCCACTTGGCTGTGGCCTCCTCGACTGAGGCAGACTCTCTTTCTTCAAACTGAACAGTCGTTTCCTGTTCAATTTCTTCCCCGTGGTAACGCAGTGCGATAGACTGGAGACGCTCGGTTCCAGTACCCGCCGGGATCAGGTGTCCGGTGATCACGTTTTCCTTGAATCCGGTCAGCACGTCGATCTTGCCGGCGGGTGCT
>JAZUPO010000238.1:0-15390 GCA_045605205.1 Victivallaceae bacterium | reverse complement strand
GATGAGCTTCGGGAGCATCCGGAAATTCAAAGGTGCAGTTCCTCAAGGTAATGTTTTCCATATCAAAGTTTTCCATACCGCAGATATAGCATCCTTGAATACCCGCGTTGTGAAAATGGATATTCTCAAGCAGTACATTGCGGAAGTAACTTGGTTCACCGCCGCCGCCGGGTTCACCCAGACGGCCCCGTTTGCGGTTGCCCCAGCGCATATAAACAGGTGTACGGGCACCGTAAACTTTGACATCGCGGATCGTAACATCATCGACGAAAGCTCCGTCCACAGCACCGATACCCAATGCGGAACCTGAACGGAAGTCTTCGCCGGGCAGGGTGCTCAGATTTTCAGAAGGAACGATAAGCAGTCTTTCAGCCAGAATTTTAGTATAGCCGCAATTGCTTTCGGTGCCCAGTTTGAAAGCCGCACAGTGGGAACTTAAAATACAGTCGTGTACATACACATTGGAACAGGGGGTGTCGGTACCTGTTTTCAAACAGATGCCGTCATCTCCGGAGTCTACCCGGCAGTCCCGGATTTCCACATCGTCACAGGAGTCGATGTCAATACCGTCATTATTTTCACAGCCGTGGGAACGGACTGTCAGATCGTGGATCTTGATATGACGGCATTTGATGTAATGCTGCATCCAGAAAACGGAGTTCTGCATCGTGAGTCCCGAAACAGAGATATTTTCGCAGTTGCCGAACCAGATGACCCGGGGAGCACTGCGGTGGATCTCGTGAGGGGGGTAGAGACTGCTCCGGCCGTCGATCATACCTTCACCTTGAATGGTGATGTTATGTTCGTCAAGAGCAAAGAGCAATGCCCGGATGCCGTTGCGTCCTTCGTAAAACGCAATGGGGGCAGGATCGTAAAGGTGGTAATCCTTTTCGTCAATTGAGCCGTAAAGGATCGCATTGAGTTCAAGCTCAATGGTGAGATTGCTGCAAAGAACGAGGGAGCCTGAAACGTAGCTTCCGGCAGGGAAAACGATTTTCCCGCCGCCCTCGGCTTTGCAGCGGTCGATCAACTGCTGCAAAAGAGCTGTCTGAGGAACAGCAATTCCGGGCTGGATACCGAAATCGGTGACTTTATAAGTATTCATTGTTTGTTATTTTACTGTGATGCTGATTTTTTTCTTCATACCGGTGTTGACGTGGGTCACACAAATCTGCCATTTGCCTTTGGCTGCGTTGTAGGGCAGCTGGAAGGTGTAAGTACCGTTATTTCCGGCAGTGCGGAAGTTTTTACGGTAGATACGCAGATCTTTGCCGGCAGGATCAAAGACGGACACATTGAAGACCTGAGCTCCTGTTGCTCCGGTTGCTACAAAAGCAAGAGAGACATTGCTGCCGGCATTGACGGCTGCGGGAGCCTTGACGGTCACGCCCTTGACCTGAGTTTTCTGAATGGAATAGAAATTGGCAATGGCGGGAACGATATAGGTTTTGAATTTGTCCGTATAGCCGAAATATTTACCTGTACGGTAGTCGTAAACGTGACCTTTTACAGGCAGCTTGACGGTGACATTGATTCCTTTTTTGTGGTTGATCCGGTCAGGCGGAGGGGGCAGCACTTGCTTGGTACGGGGGGGCGGGGGAGCCTTGTAAATGGCAGCAGTGAAAGTACCGCCGTCTTCACGCATCAAAGCCATACAGGGCAGATCCTGGCCTTTGGGATCAAGAACTTCCATACAGGGTGTGACACCGGATTTATCCAACTGCTTTTTGACCAGAACACGCATAGCCTGCTGGATCTTGGCATCACCTGAGGTGTCGGTGGAAACTTCACCTCCGGTACCGCCCAGTTGAATGAAGTGATAATCACTCAGAGAGACGTTGAAATTGACAGTTCTGCCTTTGCCGTATTTCTTTTCCTGTACAAAGGGGAGCCCTTTTTCAGCGACTTTGAAACGTCCGCCTAACTGGGGCAGCTGTGCATAGGCGATGTCAATGGGACCGTTGTAGGGGGCAAAGAGCTTGTTCAAGAGAGGTGAATTGCGGCGTTTGCCGTGGCCGTCAAAGCGTCCGGGAGAGTAGTCGGCGATGACAGTACCACCGGCTTTGACGAATTTTTCAATGTTGGCAGCTTCTTTGTCAGAAATGGAAACTGCTGCAGGCAGGATCAGCACTTTGTACTGAGAGGGGATACCCTCTTGAGCAACCTTTTCGTAGCTCAGGTAACGGCAGTCATATTTCATATCATCCAGAAGTTTGAGCCAGGAGGTCTGGGTGTTCTGCCATTCACTGTCGCCAAAGGTGCCTTTGGCGGCGAAAAGGGAACTGTGAGAGTAGAGCAGAGCGATCTGAGGACGGGCCTCTGAGGTAAGCCAGAGTTTGGTGATACCGCGGCGCAGTTCGTCCAGAATTGCTTTAACAAAACGCACATTGACAGTGGGAGTTCCGTCGCCGTTGGTCATCGTGGGAGGCCAGATAGCGACCATATTGCCGCCCCGGAGCAGGCCTTCCCAAATGGGAGCGGTGCAATATGTTTCCTGGTCTGTGTCAGCGTAACAATAGGTCTGCCAGCGTCCGGCGAGGATATCTTTGCCGCCGATGTCGTGGATCAGTTTGATCTGGATGCCGCTGTAATAGCTCATCACCTGACAATGTTTCATATACTGAGCCCAGTCATAGCCATATCCGGGCTTCTGAGTACCGCTTGCACCCATACGGGCATAGGGATTATATCTTTTCAAGTCAGGCAGGTGGCTGCGGAACTGTCCCCAGGCAAATGTGGCGGCCATAAACATCTTGTGGTCCAGCCAGGGAGAAAGATTATCTCTGGATTTGAGTTCATTGAGCTGCTGGGGGATCACTTTGTCAAAGGAGGCAAAGTTGGTGTTCCACTCTTTGTTGAGAGCGGCAATGGTCTTGTATTCAGATTTGAGAAGTTCACGGAATTTTTTCAGGCAGTGGGGTGAATAGCAAACCGTGCTGCCCAGGAACTGTTCATCACCGCTCCAGAAGTCACGGATGTCGTAGTAACCCAGCAGATTTCTGCCCTTGTAGTTTTTGTCAAGGAGTGCAGTATTCTTTGCAAGATAGGCCGGATCGTGGAAACAGGGATTGCGCACAGTATTGGCGGTCGCTCTGTCGCCGCGGTATTCGGCGCTGTTGCGGAAACTGGCAAGCCCCATAGGAGATGCCGCCAGATTTTCCAGACGGGCGGACCGGTAGATGTCCTGGACGTTGGGGCTGTAAGGTGAGTTGGAAGTGACACCGTCAAGTTCAAGGTGTCGTGCCAGATAACGCTGGAATCCCCAGGTCGTTCCGAAAAATTCTGTGAAGTCGGTGGGACCGTCGGGGGAGGAGAACTCTTTGATGCCTTCTGCAAGAGTTTTTCCATTGTGTTTCACGTGGAAAATCAAATTGTTGAGCACTGTCCGGGGAGAAGGAAGTGCCAGAGTTAATGTCTGTTCTGTCTTGGCAGGGAAACTCTTGCGGGCGATGATACGGCCGTAGGTGTCTTCAACTTCGGCTTCGATGACAGCATTGGCGGGCAATGCTGAGAGTTTAAGATTGAAAACGAGGTTTTTGTTCCGGGCAAAAATTCCGTCGCTGTTCTGCAGTGTGAGGACAGGATTGATCCGGGAAGTCCGGTCAATACGGAACGCACCGGCATCAGTGACATTGCCTTTGGCATCGAGCAAACGTACATCAGCGACAAAAGTTCCTTCAGGCAAGTCTGCTTGGGGCAGGGCGATCTTGTTGACACCGGATTTGAGGGCAGCTTTGAAGCTGATACTCTTTTTTACTTCCTTGAACATATTGTTGTAGACAACTTCAACTGTAACAGGGAGTGCTTTGGCAGCTTTGACTGTCAACTCTTTTTCATTGCCGGAAACGAGCGTTGCAGCAACTTTGAGACCGGAAAGGTAACGCAGAATTTGAAGTTTGGTCAGATTCTGATATTCCCACCAGGGGAAGTCGCGGCTGATGTAGGTGATGCGGTGACGGGCGGCGGTCGCTGTCTGTTTTTCGGGGATCAGGGGGTTGGCAGAGGGGGCAGTATTGCAGACAACCACATAGGATTTGCCTTTTTTATGCCAGACAAAAGCCCGGTCCCTGGAGACTTTTTTCATTTGGGGCATTACGAATGAAACAGGAGCCTTGACCGCTTTGCCCTGAAGTCTGGGAAAGAAATTTCCGCTCAGAATGACAAAATGAGTTCCCTGTTTCTGCCAGTCGGCAAAAATATTTTCAAGCTCTTTTGAGAACTGTGAGGGTTTCATTTGGGTGATGAGCACCACTTTGGGGGCTTTTTTGAAAGCCTTGAGCGATTCAGCTGTGTAGAGAGAAAGATCTTTGCCGAAAGTGGCCACATAAACACCGTAAACGCCGGTACTGGAAATAAATTTACGCAGAATGGGGATCACTTTGCAATTCATAGGCATACGCTGAGCCAGTTCCACCACGATGCGTTTATCCCGGAGCAATCTGCCTCTTTCGTGTTCAAAAGGCAGATAGAGGACATCCAGAACCTTTTCTGCGGGATAGAACCATTTTTTGTGGGGGTTGGCCACATCAAGAGAGAGAGCTTCAAGATGCTTCAGCGGTACGCCCCACTGTTCTTTGAGTTCCCGTTTACCCATTTCGAGCTGAGAAAGTTTAGTGCAGGTAAGAGGTTCTGCTTTAATGCTTACATCGTCCAGAAGCACCCGGGCAGCGGTTTTTGCGGAACGGCTGACGGAAAGGGCCATCATAGCTGTTCCTTCGGGAGCGAAAATTCTGGTTTCAAGTTTTTTCCAGTCAAAGCTGTTTTTGTTGCCTGAGAGGAGTTTTGAAATTTTCATCAGACGCTTGCCGTTGGCATCGTAGAAAAAGAACCAGCAGCGGCTCATACTGTTGCCGCCCAGGTTTTTGTACATAAGTGAGAGCTTGTAGCTCCGGCCCGCTTCGGGGATCAGGGGGAAGATCATTTCGCCGCCTTTGACACAGGCACTGTTTTTGATGCCCTGATTTTTCAGATATTCGGCACGATGATTCTTATTCGCCATAAAGGGGTGGTGAGCAGGGATCGTCGGATTGGCGGGATCGGGGGTTTCAAAGCTGCCGTTGGGGATCAGTTCGCCGCCGGCGGGGGCTTTTTCTTTCAGTTTCAGACCGTCGGTACGGTTGTAGTAGATACGGCAACTGTAATTGCCGGCACTGTAAGATTTGCGTAAACCGAAGTTTTCGGAGAAAACGTCATTTATCAATGTACTGCGCCAAACGCTGCCGGTGGGGTTGAAGCCCGGTATCTTGAGGAGCAGTTCACGACCGTTGATCACATAACCCACAGGACGGTCAAAAGAGGGAGCTCCGTTTTCCAGCTTGAAAACAGCGATCTTGTCAAGAGGGATATTGGCGGGGAGAAGGACTGACCGCCAGGAGTCTTTGAATTGGGCTTTCAGGTTGATGTCAAAGAAATCGGACTCCGCTGAAGTTTCTTTTCTGACAGTGCGGATCTTGTAGGAGCGGTCTTCCTGCAGATTCAGCTGGTCCACCATAGCAGGGATTTTTCCTTTGATGGGGAGGGCTTTGAATTTCTTTTGTGCAATAAGAGAATTCAGATTTTTTGTGAAGTAAAATTTAATGGAAAAGACCCGTTTCCCACCGGCGGGGATCACAAATTCGTCGGAAAAGTATTCAGTTGTGGCAGAACGGCCTTTAATAAACCAGTTCATCAGTCCGGCGGTGCTGTCAGCCGGGAACTCAATAAGCAGACCTGAGTTGTCATCAGCACCGATGGCAAGGAAGGTCTGGGGAGGCAGTTTTGAGAAAAAGAAAGAATTTTGCTGTTTCAGCTTTTTGATTCCACCGGCACCCGGGAGCCAGTAGAAGTTTTCCCGGTCGGTACGGTGGAAGAAATAACGGGTACTGAAGTTGACCTGTTCAGCTTTTTTGGAGGTGTTGATAAGTTCATAAACCACTTCAAGCTGATTTCCCGGACGCAGTTTGAAAGTTTTGCGCAGCCGGAGCCAGTTGTAAGCTGTGCCTTTAACGGTAAAGGTGATGTCAGCAGAACCGGAAGTTTTATAATTTTTCCAGCTTTCAATGGTGTAGTTCAATGAGGCAAAGTTTTCGTGGAACTGAACTTTGGGCTCTATCGTTTTGCCGATACGGCTGTCGCAAAATGAATTGCCCTGGGTTTTGGGACCAGCTGCATTCCAATCCACTTTGTTGTGGATCAATTTTTTGACAGTAGCACCTTTGGTGTCAAAGGTAATGTCAAAATTTGAGTTTTTGAACTGAAACTCCCCTGCTGTCAGATATATTCCTGACAACAGCAACGACAAAATCAACTTTTTCATAATTTAATTCTGTTTGCTTGTTTGTTATTTTGGATTGACTTGAAAAAAATACACTCGCTTACTATATCCTCAATATAAGAAAAAAACAAGCAATTATTTAAAAAAAAGTACAGAAACACTTTTTGCTCAGAAATAAATAGATGATGAGCTGTCCTCAAGTGCCAACAATGCTGCAATAAAAAACCGCAGTCCCATTATGGAGATCTGCGGCTGAGAAAAGGTGTGTTTCAGCTGTTGACAGCTTCCTGACGGATAATGGGATAGATCCAGCGTAAAGATTCAGTTTTTCTGTTTTTTTTGTCTGTTGTGCTGCCGAAAGGGGCAATGTGCCGTTCTCTGCTGTCAGAGTTGAAAGTTCCCATAGCAAATGTTCCGTCGTCCCAGGCGGCAATGGCGGGCTCGCCGGGAACAGGATAGGAGTCGCCGCTGACGATGAGCAGTGAGGAGCCTTTGCCGCCTGTTACTTCATCGTCAACTTCCAGAGCAACACTGCCGTTACGGCAGGAGCAGGCGTAGCGGTCAAGGGTGTGCCGGCGCAGGAAGTCAGCCAGAGATTCCAGTGCAGGAATGAAATTTTTAAGTATGCTGATATGGCCTACCGGAATCTTGCGGCTGCAATTTTTGCGTTCAACTTTGACAGAACAGTTGATATGTTCTGCATTGATGACCCGTTCACCGTGACAATATTGCATCCGGGCGTTGAAAATCTCTGAAAAAAATTCATCACAGGCAGCCTGATTGAATTCCAGATAAGAGGGGATCGCGTGGAGTTGCAGGGGATTCAGCCGGAATTGTCCGTTTTTGATTTGAGTGATCGCCGCCGGGGAAATATGGAGCAGTCTTGCCAGATCGCTTTGATTTTTCTCTCTCAGCAGCAGATGTCTTGAAATAACTGCCCAGCCGTTGATGTGTCCATTCATAAACAATTTCTCCTCTGTTTTGGGACTTTGAGCCGGAATGTTTTAAGGATTGAATTTTTCCGCTCTGACTTCAAGATACAGTATTCTGTAAATATTTCAAGTCCCCAAGAGAGAAGATCCTGAAATCTCTTTTGAGCAGATGCTTCAAGAAGAAAAAAAGCTCCGGGCAAACAGACGTTGCCCGGAGCACAAGATAAGGGAAAATCTTATTTGATGAGCTTTGATACCGCTTTGAACGCCGGGTGCTGGCTGTTTTTCAGCAGCAGAAAAAGGATCGATTCTGTACTCAAAACCCAGGCTCCGGCCTGACGGGCGGATTCCAGAGCAAGGATTTTTTCGCTCTCTTTGCGTGAACTGACGGCATCGGCAGCGATTATGACATTGTAGCCTGCTTCAAGGGCATTGAAAACACTGTGCAGCACGCAAACGTGGGTTTCCACACCGCAGAAAATCAAGGTGTTGGGATGAAGCTGGCTGAGGGCGTTTTTGAAGTTTTCTTCGCCGAAAACGGAAAAAGAGGTTTTGGCAACGACTGTGTTCTTTTCCGGGGTAAAAAGTTCAGCGATTTCAGGCACCGTGTTGCCCAGACCTTTGGGGTACTGTTCTGTTGCAATAACCGGAACGCCGATTACAGCTGCACCGGCCAGAAGAACTTTGGCTCTGGCTGTGACTTCATCGGTATTGTAAACAGAGGGCATCAGCCGTTCCTGCAAGTCTACGGCAATGATAACGGGATCAGCTGCATTGGGAAGATTCATTTTTCACTATTTCCTTAAATCATATTAAAAATTGTCATTATTCTTTGCACAAGCCCAGATGGCAGGCTGTCCAGTACCAGAAGAGAGGGGTGTATTCTTCCGGACCGCCGCCGTGGCCGTGGCAGGTTTTATTGAAGATCATCTTATTGCCCTGAAGTTCGTTGTAGACAGCATAAACCCCTGAGGGCTGGCAGCAGGTATCAATAAATCCGCAACTCATATAAACAGGCACTTTGATCATAGGAGCAAAGTTCGCCGGATCGAAGTAACGCATAACCTGATAGTATTGACGGAAATAGGAACTGGTTGAGGTGCAGGGGTGGTGTCCGGCGAGGAATCCGCCGCAGTCGCAAAAAGCGGGAACACCGCAGCTGGCCGCGTTGATCTGGGGACACAGTGCCGTAAGGAAAATACCGAAACCGCCGCCCTGACTTGCACCCAGATAGGAAATACGTTTTTTGTCAACGCCTTCCATTTCTGTCACCAGATTGATCATTCTGACAGAACCGAGGATACTCCGGTAGAAATAGGTGTGTTCAGGCCCCTTGTCCAGGCCGATGCTCCAGTAGGACTCTGTATTGAAAGAGTCCAGATACGCTTTGTGGGCTTTATCGTGTTCTTCTTTGGTTACAGGGGGACGGTAGGGGTGGGTAAAAATAGCAAGCTGGGCGACTCTTTCGGGAAGCCACCTATCTGCATTTTGGCAGTGGAGCGGGAAATGTTCCTGCCGCATTCCCATTCCTGCACCTTCGTAATAGACCAGGAGGGGCATATTCTTTTTGTCCCGGGGCAGGCGCAGATAGGCATAACACTTGAAATTGTCAACGGTGCTGCATTCAAGGAGAGAGACCGTAAAGGTTTCATCGGAAAGGTCGGGCAGCTCTTCAATTTTCAAATCAGCGGGGATTTTTTCCTGTTTGGCAAGAGCGTTGTTCCAGAACTCCCGGAAATCTTCCGGTTCAGGCAATACGGGGCGGATAGCACCCGGGTCGAAAGCGACACCCGCAAGGCCGACTTCCATATCAGGGGCACTGACAGTACAGCGCAGCACGCCGGGGAAGGGCAGTGTCTGCTTCAAGGTGCAGGGCGTGACAACTTTGAAACGCCCGAGTTCTGCTTCGCCGTCAGCAGTAAAGACCGCCTCAACTTCCACGCCGGGAACGGTGGTCGTGATGGTGAATTTTGCTTTTTCCCCCAGCCGGTAAATGTGAGAGGGACGGTCACAGATGACTTCAATGGTCATCTTTTTTTCTTCTTCCATAAAACGGACTCCTTAAAAATTACAGGGCAAGGGTCAGTGCCATAACCAGCATACCGGTAATGACGCCGCCGATGGCCCAATGATGTTCACCGTATTTCTCTGCCAGAGGCAGTAATTCATCAAAGGCAAGAAAGACCATAATTCCGGCTACGGCTGCGAAAATAAGGGGCAGCAGTACCGGGGAAAGAAAAAACTGCATCAGCCCCAAAGCGGCGAGAGCCCCCAGAGGTTCAGCCAGGCCGCTTAAAAAGGAGTAGGCAAAAGCTTTTGAGCGGCTGCCGGTGGCGTTGTAAATAGGAACTGACACCGTAATGCCTTCCGGAATGTTGTGGATGGCGATGGCTGCGGCAATGGAAAGACCCGCCGCGGTGGAACCTTGAGCGGAAATAAAGGCCGCCATACCCTCAGGAAAGTTGTGGATCGTTACTGCAATGGCAAAAAGGACACCGCCTCTGAGCAGCTGTTTTTTGGAAGGGTGTGCTCCTTTGATTTCATCATCCACATCTTGAACTTCGTGAGGGTTTTCTGCTTCGGGAATCAGGCGGTCGATCAGCATAGCAACAAGCATACCGCCGAAAAATGCGGCTGTTCCTCCCAGACTTCCCATACGGGTGCCCCACAGTTTCCCCAGTTCGGCGTGAGCTTCGCCCAGCATTTCAAAGAGTGAAATATAGACCATAACGCCCGCTGAAAGTCCCAGGGCACAGGAAAGAAATTTTTTGTTGGCTTTTTTGGCAAATAAGGCGATCAGGCTTCCTGCGCCAGTTGCCAAACCGGCAATGGTGGCAAGAGCCAACCCCCACCAGATTCTATCAAGTTCCATAACGGGAACTCCTTTTTCGTTGCGTTAATGGGAGAATAATTTTCTTGAAAAGAGGAATATTCCTGCCCCGTTTCAGTTAAATATACACTGTCAATATAAAATTTTCAAACAAATTGTTCTTTTTTACTTGAAAAATCGAAACAGGGGGACTATATTATGGATAATCAATTGGTTGCACCCGTAGCTCAGCTGGATAGAGCGTCTGCCTCCGGAGTAGAAGGTCATGAGTTCGAATCTCGTCGGGTGTACCATTTTTTTTGTCTTTATTGGCCTCTTCGACGGTTTGTTACAAAAGTTTATACAGATTTCTCGCTTGAAATTCCCGGAAGTTGATAGATTGGGGATTTAGAACAATCATTTTTTTTGAACGCTCTGTCCCCAATATGGGTAGGTAAGAAAACTATTCTTTTTCCGGAAAGTTTTTACAAATCGCTTTGTATTTTTTGAGCGTTCAAACTGGCGTGCTGCCTTATTTACTTTCCCTTGTATACGCCGGTGCTCCTCATTAAATCAATGAGTTCATTGCGGCAGATTTTCAGGAAAGTATTTTCAAAAGCGACTCCTTCAGGCGTGAAACGCTCAGGATAGTGCCAGACATAGTCCGGACGGGGATAGAGATGTCTGACAAAAGTTGCACCCTTGACATCGGTTGTGTCATCATCCTGATTGCAACTCATAACGATGATCCTGAAAGGTTTTTCTCCACGCAGTTCTTTGATGAGTTCGCAGACACGCTCAACATCTTTTACTTCCTGGACTGTGGGGCGGAAGATATGATCCAAAGTCGATTTATGCAGTACAAAAAGCACCGGACAGGGGAGGGCAACTGCCTCACGGAAATTTGCGATCCGCAAAGCCAATCTTTTTTGCAGCTTTTCCAATCCGGCCGCATCCGAAGTGCAATCCCTGTCGTGAAAATAGAAAACTTCCGGCAGTGTCCCGTTGTGCCAGCTTTGGGATTCTTCTTCAAAGGTCCATTGACCGTCAAAATAATCGGAAAAATCATTTTCCAGAAAATGTGCTATCACCCGTGCCGGCGAGGGGATCAGATCAAAAGGCATACTTTTTTCACCCATTTTTTTACTTGGTTTAAGTAAACCTTTGGTCAGCAGTGTCCGGGGCATACAGTCCCAGCCCAGAGAAATTATTTTATATTTGTCTTTATATTTTTTGCGGAATTTATAATTGCCGTAGAGCATATTCCAGGTTTCAGAGGCCAGTTCCGGAGCCGCATCATATTTTTTAAGGAATTCTTCACAAAAGAGTTTGAACTCCCTGCCCCAGGCGATCCGGCTGAGATAAAAGAGAAAATTGCATTTCCAAGATTTGTACTTCATAAAATACCTGTCGGTTATCGGCATCAGCGGGAAAAATCGTTTTTCAATTCAACCAAAAGAACTGTGCCGTTTGAAAACTGTGGGTGAGTATGCCGGGAACGTTAATGAAATTCTGCTGCTATGAATTCTGCCAGTGCCTCTTTCCAGTGGGGCATCGGGGGGAGTCCCGCCAGACGCAGCATCATTTTTTCCAGTCTGGAATTGGCGGGGCGGGGGGCGGGGCGGGGGAATTCTGCAGTACTGCAGAATGTCACCTTTTGTGAAACTCCCCGCAAACGGAATATTTCCCCGGCAAATTCCGCCCAGGAGGCTTCTCCTTCACAGGTCATATGGAACGTCCCAGTAAGGCAGGGCCGGTTGAGGATATTTTTTATCTGACGTGCCACAGCCTGACAGCTGGTGGGATTGCCGATCTGATCTGCAACCACCTTGAGTTCAGGACGGGTGCCGTCAGCCAGCTGCAGCATCGTATGGACGAAACTGGGACCGCCAGCTCCGTAAAGCCAGGAAATACGGCAGATGACGTGATTGGGGCAGTGACGTCTGATAGCTTCTTCGCCTGCGAATTTGCTTTTGCCGTAAATGGTTCTGCCGCCGTCGGCAGGATCAAATTCCGTATAGGGTTTCTCTGAAGAACCGTCAAACACATAGTCCGTTGAAATTGCGATCAAACGGATATTGTTGCGGAAACAGGCAGAAGCCACATTGGCCGAACCGAAAGCATTGAGACGATAAGCCAGGTCGATTTCCGTTTCGCATTTGTCAACGGCTGTCATCGCAGCACAGTGGATCACCGCATCCGGGAGCTCTTTTTTGAGCAGAGCATCAAAACCTTGGGCATCGGTTATATCTGCTTCAGGAAGGTCGGCTACAACGATCCTGAAATCACTGAGTTCCTGCTGCAGAGTACGTCCAAGCATACCTTTTCCGCCGGTGATAAGGATTTTCATTGCATATATTCCCGGGTGTTGTAGTTGAAAACTTCTGCATCTCTGAAAGCCGGATGCAATTTGTCTTTGGCTGAAAGAATAAACTCATCTGCCTTGATCTGCCAATCGATCCCCAGTTCAGGATCGTCAAAAGCAATGCCTCTTTCGTGGGAAGGCATATAGAGATTGTCACACTTGTAGGCAAAGACGACATTTTCAGAAAGAACCGCAAAACCGTGGGCAAATCCCCGGGGAACGAAAAGCTGATATTTGTTTTCAGCAGAAAGTTCCACCGCCACGTGCTGACCGAAAGTGGGAGACCCTTTGCGGATGTCCACTGCAACGTCAAGAACTTTTCCCTCAATGACCCGCACCAGTTTGGCTTGGGTGTAGGGGGCTGCCTGATAATGAAGTCCTCTCAAAACGCCGAAGCGGGAGCGTGATTCATTGTCCTGGACCCAGTTGCACTCTATGCCTGCTTCACGGTATCTGGCGGAACTCCAGGATTCAAAAAAATAGCCGCGGTCATCGCCGAATACTTTGGGGATGACGATCTTTACTTCCTGAATGGCTGTATCTGTGATCTGCATAATTTATCTTTTCAAAAATCAGGATTAATCAAGTTTGACGTGACGGTCCAGAATAACAGGAGTACAAGGACGGAATGAAGGGGGATTGTCGGTCATTTCACGGCTGATACCCAGCAGAAAGTTTCCGTCAGCTCCGGCAATGTCAATGGTTCCGTCAGTGTCAATGGTGATAGTGGCACTCAGAGGTTTCTCAAAGATGATCTGATTTCCGAGACCTTCGACCTCTTTGTACCATTCCGCAGGGAAAAAGAAATGCGGATTGGAGATCCAGTCAAAGGAGGCTGAGTTGAGATCCAGATAGGCCACATTGTCAATGACATTGAAGTTGTCTCTGTGATAGTGACCGTTGATGCAGAGCATTACCCGGCCGGGAAGCTTCTGGGAAGCCTTGATGATTTCGAGGATCTCATCGCGGTTTTGAATGCCGCCTTCGTACTCTAATGTGGCGTGACTGCACAGGATACAGGGATAGGGGGAACTTAAGACAGTTTCTTTGATCCAGGCCACCTCTTCGGGGGGGATCCAATCACGCCCTTGGGGATGGTCAAAGTAATTTCTTTCGGAGTAGTGAAAATAGATCCCGGGAAAGTCGGAAAAATAGTTTTCGTCGATGATGACAAAGCGGAATCCGTTATGGTCAAAGTAGTAGTAGCCGCATTCAAGGCCGTAACCGGCCAGAGCCATTTCGTGGCTGTTGAGGTCGAATTCGTGATTGCCGAAAACGTGGAAGCCCGGGATCTTGAATTCATTGTACTGTCGGATCAGTTCTTTTGCGACCGGAACGTGGTGACAGAAGTCTCCCATATGAATAAGAAATTCAGAACCGTCTTTTACGGCACGTTCCTGAATGGCTGTCAAACGCTCCTGAGCATCGGTTTTGAACCAGACCGGATGATGATGCAAATCGGAAAATGCTGTAAACTTTACTTTGCCCATAATTATCAAAACTCCTTCAGATAAAAATCCTTTGCGTTAATATAGCATCCATCAGGATGAAATACAAGTGTTTATAGTTGAAAGGGGGACTTAAAAGCAGGGAAAATGAACTTTTGAACACTGAAACCAAGTTGCGTATTTGACTTTCAGCGGGAATTGTGTTATATTTTAACGTCGTGTATTATGAATCAGGGATGTTTTACAGATCAGAAAAACCAAATGGATGAAAAGAAGTTTTTTTTCGGCAGGAACAATGCTTTGGTTTTGAATCCATTTTCCTGGTCTCTCAGGCGGCGGGAAATGTTTGAGAGGTGTCCCAGAGAGTATTTCTGGCACTATTACGGAGCTGTTGGCGGAGCCTTTCTGAAGATCGGTTCCCGCCAGGCGGAATTGCTCCATTTGCTCAGAAGTACGATCCCGTTGTCTGAATATGTGAAGCGTTTGCTTTACAGCACGATGCGTGAACTGTTTATCTCAGGAGCACGTGAGCCGGGAAATTTCAGAAGTATGCTTGAAGAACGCTTTTTTGCTGAATACCGGGATATGCTTCTCGGTAAGCCGGAATACGATCACAAGATACCTTTGATTTTAGAAATGACACAGGAAGGCTTTTCGCCCCTGAGCTTGAAAGAAAAGGTGCTTGACACACTCGGAAAAGAAGCTGAACTTCTGGAAAAATATGCCCTGAAACAACTTTTGGATGTGAGTGCCGAAAAACGTTTTGAACTTCCTTTCCCTTTGAAAATATGCTGGAGCGAACTTGATACATATTGTACAGTCATTGCCGCCTGGCTGGATTCCGGACACTTCAATGCTCTTTGCACCGGCAGTCCGTCAGAGGAAAACAGTGCTCTACTGAATTTTTATGCGTTGAATCAGCTCGGCTGCGATCCGGGGAACGTTACCGTCCGGCATCTTGAAAACGGCAGAGCGTATGAGGCTCCCGGACTTTTATCTTTCAGCGGTGCTTTCCGGCGTATCCGCAATGATGTGGACAAGATGCTGGAACTGGAATCCCGCAGCGGCGGTACTGATACAACGTTCTTTCCGCAGAACTGCAATAATTGTACTCATTGCCGTTTTCGGATATATTGTACTCAAGAATAGTGAAAATAAAAAATTGTCAGTTAAAAATTTAAGGGCACATTTATGAAAAATATTAAATTCCCTGAACAAAAAGAGCTCCTTGAAGAACTTTTTTTGCAGCTTGATCCGGAACTTATGGGCAGCGATTATCAGACAGCCATAAAAAACGGAACGTCAGAAGAGTTGATCCGGGCAACAGCGGCATATTTCCGTTCCCGTCCGGAAAAATCATACTGCAGGACCATTGATTTAAGTAGGTGCACGGTGGAAAACGCAGAGCGGGCAGCCGGCGGAAATGTAACAGTTGTGAATATTCCGTGGCAATTTCCTGAAGGGAAAATCAATTGGCATTTCAATCCGACGTTGACAGGGGCTTCTGTCAATAACGAATGGCTCTGGCAGCTTAACAGAATGAATTTCTGGCGTGATCTTGTTTACGCTTACGGCAAAACCGG
>JAZUPO010000237.1:0-6723 GCA_045605205.1 Victivallaceae bacterium | reverse complement strand
CTCCATATCCCGCCGGTAGGGGAAAAAACCGGCAGTATTGTCCCGCCGGACAAAGCGGCGGTTGACATTGGCATCTATTTTCATAGAGTAGAAATAGGTATCGACTTCAATGAAATTCTCTTTGAGTTTGGCAATGGCATTACAGGTTTGGGGAATGAGTTTTTCAACGTAAGGAGCGTTAAAGACTTCCGGATGTTCTGCCAGAGTACGGGTATGGGGGCCTTCGTGGGTATGAGAACAGCTTAAAATTACATAATCTTCCGGAATCCCCATTGCCGCTGCTGCTGCACTGTGTACCCGGTCAACAAGAGCTTCATCCATACCGATCAGGTCATATCCCAGAATAAGGGCTTTGTTTTTTCCGTCATCAAGAGCCAGCAAACTGAGCACCAGTTCCCCGACTTTGCGGTATGTTTCATCATAGGGGCCATAGCCTGCAATGGAGGTTCCGACGGGAGGGGTTATGATTTCTTCAAATTTGGCGATTCTCATAAAAAAACCTTAAAGTTGTTTTATAATTGTATGTGTTCTGTATAATTTATTTCAAATTTCTGATTTATGCAAGGGCTTTTTTCATTTGCCGGGAAAAAAAGTTGGAATTTAATGGAAGGCACCTTTGGTTTCAACGAACTGAAATGCTTTTTTTTTACAGGAGGCGGTCTTGTTTTTTATGCTGTTAAGGTGTACATTATGCTTTCGGTATATTAGGGAGTCGTTTATGGAAAATATTGCAATCAAATCAGCCTGGTACGAGTATTTATGCAGTGAACTGCGCAATTGGCATATTGCGGAACTCCTTTTTATGGCTTTTGCGTTGTTGAGTGTTGTCATTCTGACCATTGTGACAGGAGGGGATTCTCTTTTGGGGATCACCAGTGCCGCAACAGGGATTATGTATACGCTTCTGGCAGGCAAAGGCAAACGCAGCTGTTACTTTTTCGGTATCGTCAACACATTTCTCTATGGGTTCATTGCGATGCAGAATCGGATCTACGGGGATATGATGTTGAATTGGGCCTATTATCTGCCGATGCAGTTCGCCGGGATCTGGTTCTGGCGGCGGAATTATGACGCCCAAAAAGGGGAAGTGAAAAAAATGAAACTCACCCTTTCCGGCAGACTTATTTTTGTTGTTCTGACTTTGGCGGCGTGGGTGCTGCTGGCAGTGATATTGAGGCATTTCAAGGGACAAGCTCCCTATCTCGACAGTGCGACGACAGTTTTGAGCTGTGGTGCTATGATCCTGACGGTTATGAGACGTTTTGAACAATGGCTCTGCTGGACTCTGGTCAACGGAATAAGTATTTTTATGTGGTACAAAGTCTATCTGAGTTCAGGGAATTCCATTGCTACATTGATGATGTGGGGGATCTTCTTTATCTGCGGGCTTGTTTTCGCCTGGCAATGGCACAAAAGTGCGGGGAACAATGAATGAAAAAGTTTGTGATTATGGCTGCCGGAGATTTTCCGGTACATCCGGTCCCCTTGCAGGTGTTGAATTCTGCTGATGTCATTGTGGCCTGCGACAGTGCTGCATCTGACCTTGTCAAACGGAATATTTGTATTGACTATGTGGTGGGGGATATGGACAGTCTGGAATTTGCATACCGGGAATTGCTCAAGGAAAAACTCATTCATATCAGAGAACAGGACACAAACGATTTGCAAAAGGCTTTCCGTTTTACCTGCACCTTGCTGGCTCCGGGGGATAGGATCACCATTCTCGGTGCCGCTGGAAAAAGGGAAGATCATACCATTGCCAATATCTCTTTGCTGACAGATTTTGCTCTTGTGCATCCGGAGATCAGGATTTGTACTGATACAGGTGTTTTCTTTCCTGTTTTGGAATCCGGCACATTTTCATCTTTTCCCGGTCAAGCCATATCCCTTTTCAACCCGGGGAGCGGGAAAATTTTTCTCGACAGCTGGAACCTTGAATACCCGCTGGATCATCTTGAACTTTCAAAATGGTGGACTGCCTCACTCAACCGGGCTTCGGGGGAGAGCTTTTCCCTTACCCTTGAAGGGGAGGGGGGGATCGTGGTCTTTGCCGTTTATCCGGCAGAAAACTCCTGAAAGAGCTGCTGCTCAGAATCTGCCGAGATAGATTTGAGTTTCCTGAACTTCGGTAACAGAACCTTTTTGTGAATACTGCTCAAAAACTGTGCGGAGTTCTGCCATAAATTCTTCATATTGTTCATCCTGCGGTGTAAGTGCGTAGGAACGGGAACGTATATTGCCTTCAAAAGTTTCAAGATCCATAATAAAAGGATTGGCAAAAGAAACCACTTCAACTTCGCGGAAATAACTGTTCCGCAAAAAGGCATCTCCCTCGGCGGGGGAGCGTTTCCCGGCGTGCCCTGAACGGAAGCGGGGGCAGTATTTCTGACAGACCCCATTGCGGGCTGAAACAAAATCATCGGGGATACTTGTATTCCAGACGATCGCAACTTTGCCGCCGGGACGCAGAATACGCATTGCTTCTGCTTTGAATTTTTCTTCATCAAGCCAATGGAATGCCTGGGCAACTGTGATCAGATCAACAGAACTTGCCGGATACGCAGTCGCTTCTCCGGAACCCGCCGAACAGGGAATGTCCGGCAGGAGCTGCATAAATTTTTTTCTCATATCCCCATTGGGCTCAACTGCCGAAACCTGTTGGAACAGAAGGGATAGAAGTTGAGTAAAAATTCCTGTTCCCGCACCGATATCAACGACCTGTTCGCCTGGGATTTTTTCCCTGAGCCACGCAATGGCTGCCAAAGGGTACGAGGGCCGGAATTTTGCATAATCATCTGACTTATGGGTGAAAAGTTCTTTGTTGTTCATACTTTTGTAAAGAAAATAATCTATTTTATTGATATTTTTCGCCCCACCAATCGGGAATTTGAGAACAGAGTTTGACAGTTTTGAGCGGTTCCAGAGAGAGGAGTATTTCAATTTCTTTGCCTGAATCCCCCAGCTGCATCATAAATTCCCGGCAGACTCCGCAGGGAGTACCGGAAGTGCCGTCCGGCATAACAGCGACAACTTTTGTGATGATACTTTCTCCATTGGTCAACATATTGGCAATGGCATTGCGTTCGGCACACATTCCCATACCGCAGGCTGTGTCAATGCAGATGCCGGTATAAATATTGCCTTGATCGGTCATAATGGCAGCTCCCACGCTGCCGACTTCTATCAGGGGGGATATTTTTCTTTCACACTGTACGGATTTGGCACAGGCGTAAAGTTTTTTCCAGATTTCAAGTTCCATAATATGAGCTTCCTGTTACTGTATTTTTATCAGGTATAATATACATTTAAGGAGATGAAAAAACAACATCTTTGAATAAAAAAACTTTTCTCCCAAAGAAAAACGATGAAAAAATTTGACTTTGTGAAAATTTATTGTACTTTGATTGAGTGAAGGGAAGAAGTCTTTTTCTGCCCGGTCATTTATTAAAGAGGAGAGGAGAGGAGTCGTTTATGAAAAACATTGCCGGAAGTTTCACAGAAACCAACTTGCTTCGGGCTTTTGCCGGAGAATCACAGGCCCGGAACCGCTACACTTTTTTTGCTTCAAAAGCACGAAAAGAGGGCTATATGCAAATCGCAGATATTTTCAGCGAAACGGCCGATCAGGAAAAAGAACACGCTGAACGCTTTTTTAAATTTCTTACCGGCGGCGAAGTGGAGATCCGGGCAGCCTTTCCTGCCGGTGTCATCGGCAATACCGCAGAAAATCTCGCCGCTGCCGCAGCCGGAGAATATGATGAATGGAACAATCTTTATCCCAGTTTTGCTGAAACAGCCAGAGATGAGGGATTTAACGAGATCGCACGCTGTTTTGATTTTATCTGTGTCTCAGAACGCCAGCACGAAAGACGCTACCGTGCCCTTTTAAAAAACATCACCTCCGGCACCGTTTTTGCACGGGAGCGGGAGGTGATGTGGAGATGCCGCAACTGCGGATATTTGCACTACGGCAAAGGAGCACCGGAACTCTGTCCGGCCTGTCAGCACGAAAAGGGATACTTTGAATTGCTGGCAGAGAACTGGTAAGATCAGTTCATTTCGTTGATCAATTCTTTCAGCTTACGCAAGTTGAGTTTGCCGCTGCCGAGAATGGGCAGTTCGTCAAGTTCAACAAAGTCATCCGCTTTGGGGATCCAGATGTTGGGCAGCTGAAGTTTACGCATTTCTTCAATGACTTCAACCGGGTTGAAATCGTCAGCGGCATAAAAGACCACAAGTTTTTCGCCTTTCTTGGGGTCAGGTTTGCCCATAACGGCGATTTCCCGGTTTTCTTTTTTCCGGATGCTCATAATGGCTTCTTCAACTCCCTCGTGGGGGACCATTTCGCCGCCGATCTTGCTGAAGCGGGAGGCACGTCCGGTAATGTAAACATAGCCGTCAGCGTCCATATAGGCGATGTCGCCGGTGTCGTAGTAACCGTTCTGGAGTACCAGCGCGGTCTGTTCGGGATCGTTGAGATAGCCTTTCATCACGATACCGGATTTGACCTGCATACGGCCGGGAATACCGGGTTCGAGTTCGACACCGGTTTCCTGATCCACGATACGGATGTGGATACTGGGCAGACCGCAGCCGATACTGCCGGGACGGTCGGCACGGGTTCCCAGATCAAAGATGGAGTTGTTCAAGTTGATGGTCACGATGGGGGAAAGCTCGGTACAGCCGTAACCTTCGATAATATCCCGTCCGAAGTTTTCGCGGTAACGGGCCGCCAGTTCGGGACGGAGCTTTTCGGCACCGGTGATCATCAGACGCAGGCTGGCAAAATCTTTGGGTTCGGCCTTACGCATATAGCTCTGCAAAAAGGTGGGGGTGGCAGTCAGAATGGTGATCTTGTTTTTTGCCACCATCTTGACCACACCGGCGGAATCCAGCGGATTAAGCACATAGCCCACAAGGGTACTGCCCACTGAGGGGAATGCCACGCCGATCATAAAACCATAGGCGTGGAAAAGGGGCAGGTTTCCGGCGATCCGGTCCTGAGGAGTCCAGGCGATGACGCGGATAAAAGCGTAGATGTCGCAGTTCAGATTGCGGTGGGTCAGCATAACAGCTTTGGGTTTGCCCGTGGAACCGCTGGAAAAGAGTAGCACAGCCTGATGACGCAAGTTGAAACAGCTCAAAGGAGCAACCTTGCGGGCCAGAGAGGTCCAGGAGTGAGTCAGTGCGGTAAAAATCGCTTTACGCTTGTCAGCTTTGGTAATGGAAGGAGCCACATCCTCAAGGCAAATCATTTCAGGGGTGGCTTCCCATTTGATTTTTTCAAGAAAGAGCCGGCTGGTGAGGATCGTTTTGACCCCCGCCCGGTGGCAGGAGTCAAGAGCCACATCCTGTCCCAGGCTGTAATTGATCATAGCAGGAGTACGATCCGCCATCAGCACACCCAGAGTGACGGAGGTGGCGGCGGTGGAGTTGGGGAGCAGCACACCAACGTGGACGCCGCCCTGGTTGAGTTCACGGACTTTGCGTGAGATCAATATGGCACGGATGAGCATTTCAAAGTTGCTGAGGGCACCTCTTTCGTCCAGAAAGATCTTTTTGAAAGGATGACGCTTTGCCTGACGGATAAAGGCTGTATGGATAGGCAGCTCACCGGGCTGGGGTCCCATTTCAGCATCGGCACCCAGTTCAGAGATACGCTGACGCAGCATAAAAGGTGAAAGATTGGGGTCAACAGGAGTGCCCACTGCAATGGAAATATCGACCGGCCAGACATAGGGAAGTGTGAAACGCAGTTTGCCCTGATGAATGGAAAAGAGTCTGCCCCGGAGCATACCGATACGGATGGGAATCACGGAGCTTTCAACTCCTTCGGGGAGCAGATGAGCCACACCGGAGCGGAAACGCATAATGTTGCCGTTGCCGGAAATGGCACCTTCGGGGAAAATACAGATCATCTCGCCTTTGGCCAGACGGTTGCGGATGTCATCAAAGAATTTGAGCATCGCTTTGGGATGTTTGGCACTGGGAACAGTGATGACCCCCAGAAGTTTGAAAATAAGCCGGGTGGGAAGAAAGTCGACCACACTGGTACGGACCATAAAACGCACCCGCCGGGGGGCGATGGCCTGAATGATGACCATATCGATCATTGAGATATGATTCGACACCAGAAGCACGGGCCCTGATTTGGGAAGGTTTTTTGCACCGTATACTCTCAGCCTTATAAATGTACATCGTAATAAGAATGCAAAAAACTTGAGTACATAAGCCGGGGGGCAGAGCAGACAACCGCAGGCAAAAAATGCCAGCACCAAAAAGAAAATTTCGACCATAATCAATATTCCACAGTTAGCAATTATTTTCCTGAAATAATCAGGTGTTATTAATAACTTTTTGAGGCTCACTCATTTAACGCAGAACAAGCCCTTTGACTTGACTAAATATAGCCTCTCAACAGGATTTTTTCAAGACTTTAAGAAAATTTATTGTAAAAAAAAGAGTTTCCAGTTGAAAAATTCATTTTATAGTGGTATATTTTGTAGGTAGCATTATGCAAAACTGAAAAATCACAATTAAAATAAGGAGATTTGAAAATGGCCGTACCGAAAAGGAAAACTTCCCGTATGCAGCGTCGTCAGCGCAAGGCTGCCAATCGTTACAAAGGCGTTCAGGCAACCTTCTGCCCCAATTGCAATGCTCCTGTTGCTCCTCATCGTGTCTGCACTGCTTGCGGACAGTATGACGGCAAACAGGTCCTCG
>JAZUPO010000236.1:0-2777 GCA_045605205.1 Victivallaceae bacterium | reverse complement strand
GAACGAGGCAATGACCTCTTCCGGAGTCTCGCCGGGAAAGAGCTCTTTGAGCAGCATTGTCCGCTCGCAGACAGCCGGATTTCCCAGATAGTACCGCCAGGATTCCGGCAGCAGCATAATGGCGGCGATACCGTGAGCGATCCTGCCGAACCAGGAAAAACTGCACAAATGAGGCAGTCCGGTAGATTTGAAGCGGATCGTCATACCGCCCAAAGCTGCCGCAATGGCCATTTGTCTGCGGCTTTCGGGAGCGTTTTTCAAGGCAGTTGGCAGAAATGTTTTGACCAGTTCAATGCCGTGCAGAGCCCAGAAATTGGCTCCGGGATGATTGGAATCAGCTCCCACATTGAGGAATCCTTCAATAAGGTGAGCCAATGCATCACACCCTGTTGCCAACGTTACGTGATGGGGCATCGTGGCCGTGTAACGGGGGACAAGACAAGCTGCTTCCGGGACGCATTGTGCTTCTGCAATCAATTTTTTTACCCCCGCACTTTTATCAACGATATTGGCATATTGGGTAGCTTCAGAACCGGTCCCGGAAGTTGTGGGGACGGCGATGATCCGTCTGAGAGGGATTTCCGGGAATCGGGTGGAATATTTGTTGACGCCGAAAAGTTCTTTCAGTGGTTCTCCCGTCTGGTGGACGAGGTAAGCTGCTTTAGCTGCATCAAGGACACTGCCGCCGCCTATGGCAAAGATGGTGTCAAATTTGCCTTTGTCAAGAAAAGCGGTCATACGTTCAACAGTTTCGGTACCGGGTTCTTCTTCAATTCCGCAGAAGCGTTCAGCATCAGGGACGGCGGCGGAAAACTCCTGCCAGGCTCCGTTTGCTTCAACGCCTTTGCCGCCGGTAAAGACAGCACAGCGGCCTTTTGCGTATTTTCTGTAAAAGGGAGCCGGATCCTCTGTCAGCAAAAGTTCTTCGCCTGGAGTCTGTTTCAAAAAGTGCAAGTCGTTCATTGTTTTATAAAACCAACAAACGGGAACCGGTTGTTGAACCGGCTCCCGTGTTAAATTAGAGTTCAGAGATTATTCGTCGCCTTTTTCTGCCTGATATTTTGCGATGATTTCCTGTGCCACGTTTGGTGGGACCTGTTCATAACGGGCAAATTCCATTTCAAAGGTACCCCGGCCTTGCGTCATACTCCGCAGTTCAGTGGCATATTTGTGAAGTTCTGCCATAGGAACTTCGGCTTTGATGATCTCAATACCTTCTTCGGATTCCATACCGAGGATACGGCCGCGTTTGTGGTTCAAGTCACCGTTGATGTCGCCGGTGTAGGCACTGGGAACGTGAACGCTGACGGACATAACGGGTTCAAGGATCACAGGTCCGGCCTGTTTCATTGCTTCTTTGAAAGCCTGACGTCCGGCGATACGGAATGCCATTTCGTTGGAGTCGACGGGGTGATATTTGCCGTCAAAAACGGAAACGGCTACATTTTCCACCCGGCAGCCCACCAAGGGACCTTCCTCAAGCATATCCTGAACGCCTTTTTCGATGGCAGGGATGAAGTTCTTGGGGATAGCTCCCCCCACAACATCGTTGGTGCACTTGTACCCGTCGGGATTGCTTGAAATACGCATAAATACTTCTGCGAACTGACCGGCACCGCCTGACTGCTTCTTGTGACGGTAGTGTCCTTCGCCGGAACCGGTGATGGTTTCGCGGTAAGCCACTTTGGGGGTGGAGAGGACTGCTTCAACTTTGAACTGTTCTTTCAAACGGCGGGAAACGATAGCCAGCTGCTGGTCGCCCATACCGCAGAGGAGCAGTTCGTGAGTTTCGTTGTTCCGCTCCAGTTTCACAGAAGGCATTGCTTCGATGATCTTGTTGATACCGGCAACGATCTTTTCGTCTTCGCCGGATTTGGCAGCGGTAACAGCGTAGAACATAATCGGGTTGGGGGGCTCAACTCCGGGCAGAACTCTGGAGTTGGCATCACTTGACATCGTGTCACCGATGTGGGAGTCTTTGAGTTTTGCAACAGCAAAGAGTGTTCCGGGTTCGGCTGCGGACAGACCGGTTTGGGTCTTGCCGTTCATCACAAACATAGAGCCGAAACGTTCTTTTGAACCGGTGGTACGGTTGTAGATATCAAGATCACCTGTAAATTTACCGGAAATACCGCGGACAAAGGTCAGCTGTCCGGTAAAAGGATCGTTGAGACTCATAAAGACAACACCCAATGCAGCACCGTCTTCTTTGACATCAAGATCGGCACCGTCAACGGTGGCATATTCAAAAGGAGTGGGGAAAAGTTCTTTAACAGCATTGAGCAGTTCGGGGACGCCGATACCTTTTACGGCACTGCCGGGGAAGACGGGAATTGTTTTGCCGGTCATAATGGTTTTGCGTAATCCGTTGTGGATCTCTTCATCGGTAAGAGTGCCGCCGTCAAGGACACGCATCATAATTTCATCATCGGTTTCGGCAATGGCATCCAGCCAGAGCTGGCGGCATTCTGCGACCTGATCGGCGATGTCGGCGGGAATGTCGGTATCAAAGAGAACGCTGACGACCCGTTCAAAACCCTCTTCTTTGCCCACGGGCCAGTAGAGGGGAATAATAACATTGCGGCCGTGATTTTTACGCATCTGTTCCAAAGTTGCTTCAAAGTCGGCCCGTTCTTTATCCAGGCGGTTGACGAAACCGAAGCGGGCGATACCGCGTTCACGGGCGGCTTTCCAGGCGCGGGCGGTACCGATCTGGGGGCCGTCAATAGCATCAATCACCACCAATGCGGCGTCGCAGGCACGGATAGCTCCGAGGG
>JAZUPO010000235.1:0-4356 GCA_045605205.1 Victivallaceae bacterium | reverse complement strand
GGACAGTATGACGGCAAACAGGTCCTCGCTGTTGCTGAAGCATAATAATTACACAATTTTCTGACGGCAGATGAAAATCGCAGTTGATGCAATGGGGGGCGATTTCGCTCCCGGTGTCGTGATCGAAGGTTTGGTGGATGCCATTCCTGATAATCCCGATTGTATCTTTGTTTTGGTGGGACACGAGGAAAAGGTCAAGTTTTATCTTGACAAATACGGCCTCGCAGGTCATCCTCAGATAGAGATTGTTCACGCACCTACCGTGTGTGAGATGTCTGAACTTTCCGCAACAGCGTTGCGGGGAAAGAAAGATTGTTCCATTACTGCGTGTGCACGTCTGCTTAAAGAGAAAGCCGTTGATGCTATGGTCACTCCCGGACATACGGGAGCGACTGTGGCGGCAACTAAAGTTTTGGTTCGCAATCTTCCCGGGATCGACCGGGCGGCGTTGGCGGCGAGTATGCCCTCTCAGACCGGCAGATTTCTGCTTGTCGATGCGGGTGCCACTCCCGACAGTGAACCTCTGAATCTTGTGCAGTACGCCCTTATGGGGCACGTTTATGCCCAGTACCTTTTTAATGTTGAACGTCCACGGATCGGTTTGATCAGTGTTGGCGGTGAAGATGTCAAGGGTAACGAACTGACTAAAGAGACCTTTAAGCTCCTTGAAAAACTGCCGATCAATTTTGTCGGTAATGTGGAAGCTGATACTGCCTTTGAAGGTGAGGTCGATGTGGTCATTGCTGACGGTTTTGTCGGTAATGTGTTCCTGAAAAGTGCTGAAGGGCTGGCCCGTTCCACAATGGTGTGGCTCAAGCGGGTCCTCAAGAAAAATGTTTTCCGTCTTATTTGGGCGTTGCTCGCTCAAAATGCTTTCAAGGAGCTCAAGGCTTACGGAGCCTCTGATGTGATCGGTGGAGCTCCCTTGCTTGGAGTCAACGGTATCTGTATTATCGGTCACGGTTCCTCCAATCCTCTGGCTGTCAAAAACGCCATCCGTGTTGCAGCAGAGTGTGTCAGATTTGACTTGAACGGCAAGATTCTCGCTATTGTGAAAGAAAGCGGGGATGTTGCATTGAAAAAAAGTGAAAAATAAGGTCTTTTATGGGTGTCAGAGTTGTCGGAACCGGATCATATATTCCGGAAAAGGTACTGACTAATATTGATTTGCAGAATATGGTCGATACCAGTGACGAGTGGATCCGTGAGCGTACCGGGATCGTTGAGCGTCACATAGCACCGCCTGAAATGAGTTCCGGAGATATGGCATCCATTGCGGCTGCCCGTGCACTTGAAATGGCGGGGATCGCTGCTTCTGAAATTTCTGCTATCATTGTTGCAACTACGACGCCTGACCACGTTTTCCCCAATACGGCTGCTTTGGTGCAAAAGAGCATCGGTGCCGAAAATGCTTTTGGATTTGATCTTTCTGCCGCTTGTTCCGGTATGATATATTCTCTTGAACTTGCCTATTCTCTGCTTGCCGGAAAGAAATACCGCTATGTGCTGCTGTGCGGAGCGGAGAAACTTTCTTCCATTACCAACTGGAAAGACCGCAACACCTGTGTGCTTTTCGGTGACGGTGCCGGAGCTGTCATTCTCGGCCGTACCGATGATGATGAATCAGGGCAGCTGGCAAGTGATCTTCACACCAACGGTTCTTACAGTGAAATCCTGAAACTTCCTGCCGGCGGAAGCCGTCATCCTGCTTCTCTCGAGACGGTGGAGCAGGGGATGCACTACATCAGTATGCAGGGCAAAGAGACTTTTAAGCTGGCGGTCAATGCAATGACCAGTGCCTGTAAAAATGTTCTTGCTGAAGCTCAGATCGATGTCAGCCAGGTGAAACTGGTGATTCCTCATCAGGCGAATAAACGCATTATTGAAGCGGTTGCCCAGCGTATCAACGTTCAGGGTGAACAGCTTTTTGTCAATATCCACAAATACGGCAATACTTCTGCGGCTTCTGTTTCCATTTGTCTTGATGAAGCCTTCAGAGAGGGGCGTATTTCAACAGGTGATATCGTGCTGCTCGTGGCTTTCGGAGCAGGACTTACCTGGGGAGCTCAGCTGTTCCGGGTGTGACACGTTGTTTCTGAAATCCGAACGGGGGGACTGCTGCAAAAGCGGCGGTTCCCTTTTTTGTATCAGTGTTTGCTTTGAGAACGGATTTTTGCAGAAGAATTTGTAAAAAATTTGCCGATATCCATTTTTCAGACTTGCTTTTTTGACAAAGTTGTCGTATATTTACAGTGGGGCAATTTGTGAAACTTACACCTTAATTGAAAGGAAACACAATGAAAAAGAACTTTACACTTATTGAGCTTTTGGTCGTTATTGCCATTATCGCTATTCTGGCAGGTCTCGTTATGCCCGCTCTGGGCCACGCTCAGGCAAGAGGCCGTACTACCGAATGTATTAATAATAAAAAACAGGTCATAACGGTGCTGCGTATGTATGGTAACGACCATACCAGTATGATCCCCTATGCAATAAAGATCGATTCCACGATGCGGCCCTATTCTTATATTCTCGGCGGACTTGGTTCTGACAATTACTCCAAAGAACTGGTCTCCCGGAAAACGATGTTCTGCAACACGATCAATAAAAAAGAACTTGAAACTGACGGAACTAATGCTTTCGGTATGATCGATGTGGCTTTCGGTGAAGACGGAAAATGGTATAAAAACAACCGCAAGGATGTCGGTCGTTTCGTTGCTCAGGACAGTGCCTCAAAATCAGTTGCTTATGTTCTCGAAAAAATGAAAGCTCCCAGCAATATGATTCTTTTGGCTGATGCTTTTGCTTTGGATGGGGATATTGAATCTGCCTACTGGAGTTTCAATCCTGATGCCGATGGAAATTTTAATAAGACTGAATATGCCAATGGTAAAACGGCTCGTGTGGCAACTGTCCACTCCGGATCTTCCGTTGTGGCTTACGCCGATGGACGTGCAGAAGCTCTTACTGCGAATCAGATGAAAGGGAGTGCCTTGAAGCTCTCCAAGTACTACAATGACAACTTTGATGCAACGGATTTGTAATTTCAGATCCCGCAGAGTCAAGGAGAAAGGGGCAGGTGTTTTACCTGCTCTTTTTTTGTGTCTGAAAAGAGGTCGTTAGATAAAGAGTTGACAGACGGAAAACAATTGCTCAAAAAAAGTACAGCAAGCAAGGGAACGCTTCCATTGGCTCTTTTGTTCCCGTAAGGGATATTTCCAGGTAATTGAAATACTTTTATAAATGGTCACTTCAAAAGAAGTGTGCTGTAAAGGAGTGCAAAGAAATTTTTGAATGTCTTTGAAAACTTGAAGGCTTCTTTTGCGTGAAAGCGGGCTTCTGAATGACGCTTTTCTTTTTTTGCTTCCCGGTAAAGTTTTCTGTTGAAGTCAGCACGGCGTTTGCGGATGATTTCAGGGTATTCTTTCAGGATTTCGGGGTGTGTTTTAAGAAAGTTTTCAAAGATGTCCAGAGCGATCTTTTCTTTGTCAAAAGTCGCTGCAGAAATGTTGCTGCTGTGACGCCGTCTTTTGAAAACCGGCTCCTGAATGGCAGAAAAACAGCAGCGGGTCGACATTTCAAGGAAAAGAGCCCAGTCGTAGGAGACGCGCAGCTTTTCGTTGAATCCTCCGCAGTCAAGGAAGAATTGTCTCGGTATCAGGGTACCGCAATTATTGATGATGATATGCTTCATCAAAGGAGCAGTGATTTTGCCGGAAGGATAAAGGGACATCTTGCGTTTTGTCGGCATTTCGTTGCCGTCAGCATCAATAGTCTGATAGGTTCCGTAACTGCAAGCTGTTTCGTCATTGTGGTTGAGAGCATTGTAAAGTCTTTCGACAGTGTCAGGATAAAAGAGGTCGTCGCTGTCGTTAAAAACGATATATTTCCCATTTGCCACATTGGCGGCGTAATTTTTAGCAGAGGCATCGCCTCCGTTTTCTTTGCGGAAATATTGGATTTGAGGATATTTCTGTTTCATCATTTCCTCTGTCCCGTCTGTGGAACCGTCGTCTACAACGATGATTTCACAGTTAGGGTAGGTTTGAGCCAGAAGTGAATCCAGACAGTAGGGCAGATAGTCCATTCTATTATAAGCGGACACGCCGATCGTAATCAGCGGCAGATCTTTGTTGTCACAGGTGCATTTCACAGAAACATATCCTTCATTTTACCGATCTTTGTCGAGAACAGCTCTGAGAAAACAAGCACATCTCCCCGGCGAGAGAGCCGCTTCTTTTCTCAAAGGCTCTGTTCCCATTATGGGTAGGTAAAATAACTTTTTCCCCAGAAAGTTTTTACAGACCGCTTTTAATTTTTGAAGTCGGATCGTAGCCATGTCGTTCTGTGAGCCAA
>JAZUPO010000234.1:0-23595 GCA_045605205.1 Victivallaceae bacterium | reverse complement strand
ACAGCCTTAAAAAACGGGTTCCGGCGATAAATTAAAAAAAATTTTGCCTTTTCGGGGGTGGGTAAATGAAAAAAAATTTGCAATTTTTCTCTTTAATGTGTATATTATTACGATGTAATGCAAACAGAACTTGACGCCGTCGATGCGGAAGGTTCGTCTATCTAAAATGTTATGGAGTTTTATTATGGCTGAAGCACTTTCACGTTCCAGTTACCTTTCCCGCAATGTGGGGGATTTCCCCGCTGAGATGGAAATCAACGGCCGCCGTTATGTCAAGATCGACGATCTGCGTTACGGTACCAACCCCCACCAGCCCGCCGCCAGCTACCGCCCCGTTGACGAAATCGGTGTCATCGGCGGTATGGAGGTGCTCAAGAACGGGAAAAACGGTCTTTCCCAGACCAACCTTGAAGATATTTCCGGAGCTCTCAATATCGTCAAATTCTTTGACTGCCCCGCCTGCGGCGTTATGAAACACGTCAATCCTTCCGGTGCCGCTGTGGCTCTGCCCGGTGAAGATCTTAAAAGTGTCTACATCAAAGGACGTGATGCCGATGCCCGTGCCGCTTTCGGCAGCGTGATCGCTTTTAACGTTGAAGTCGATGCCGCCACCGCAGAAGAGATTATGAGCACCTTTGTGGAATGTGTGGTCGCTCCCGCTTTTACCCCCGAAGCTCTGGCTGTTTTCAACGACGGCGAAAGATTCAAACTCAACAAGCACGTCCGTATCCTGAAATGCGGCGATCTGAAATCCCTTCCCCGCTACACCGGTGAAACTTCTGCCATTCATCAGACCTATAAGGTCCTGGCTGACGGAACCGTTATCATCGCAGCACCCCTGACCACCGCTTTGCGTTCTATCGCCGATCTTAAGCCCGCTGAAGGCGAAAATACCCGCTGCGGTCATCAGGTTTCCACTGTCGAAGCCACTGAACAGCAGAAAATCGACCTGCTCTTTTCCTGGTACGTCAACTTGAGCGTCCGTTCCAACGGCGTGGTCATCGCTCAGAATGGGCAGACCCTTTCTGTGGGAACCGGCGAACAGGACCGTGTGGGGGCTATCGAACAGGCTATTGCCAAGTTCCGTCAGAAATATACTGGCACCGGTACTCTTGAAGGTTCTGTAATGTCCAGTGACGGATTCTTCCCCTTTGAAGACGGTGTCGAAACCGCCGCCGCCGCCGGAATCAAAGCGATCATCGCTCCCGCTGGTTCTCTCCGGGATGCCGATGTGATCAAACGTGCCAACGAATTGGGCGTGGCTCTCTTCCACGCTCCCGAGCGGATCTTCTCTCACCACTGATCCACAATTTGAAAGGAATCTTACTGTTATGGACAAGAAACAAACTCAGCAGATGAACGCAGAAATGTCTTCCGCTCTCTTTTCAGAAAGAGAACGTTTTGAAATGCTTTTCGCAGAAAACTGGAAGAAGATCGCTGTTATCGGCGTGGCTGTCGCTTTGGTGATCGCTCTGGCCTTTGCCGCCTGGGGAATGAGTACCCGGGCCGCCCGTCAGGCAGCTTACGCTTTTGCCGATGCAACTGATGTTCCCGCTCTTGAAAAGGCCCTCGCTCAGAACAAAGGCAAAAAAGGTGCCCTCGCCGCCCGTCAGCGGTTGATCCAGCTTTATGTGGATGCCAAAAAGTATAAAGAAGCTCTCGCTCAGGTCAAGCTGGTCGCTGCTGATCCTGAAGCAGATGCCGCTGTCAAAGGTACTGCCGCCATTAACGAAGGTCTGATCCTCGAACTGACCGGCAAAAACAAAGAGGCTGCTGCCGCCTTTGTCAAAACTGCCGGTAATGTCAACTTCAGCAACGCTGTCCGGCTTCAGGCTTGTGCCGCTGCTGCCCGCTTGCTGGCTCCTGCCGATCCCAACGGTGCCGCTGCTGTTCTGGCCAGGGGAGCAAAACTTGCCGGAGATACTCAGAGTGCTGCTCAGTATCTTGCTGTGGTCAAAGCTATGCAGCTGGCTCTGGAAAACGGTGAACTGGGTCCCAAACCCAAAGCCAAGACTCCCAAGACCAAGTAAGAACAGGGGAATTTGATTCTCCTTTGCCGTGCTTCATCGGTAAAGGGGAACTTTCAAGTGCCGTAAGGGGGGGGGGCTGAAACGGCCGCTTACGGCATTGTGAAACGGGCAACAGGGAAAAATTTCCCCGTGCCCTTTTTTCTGTTTATATTGTACCAACTTTTCAGGAGGATTTTTATTATGGGATATCCCGCTCCCAGCAAACGTGAGACCGCTTTGCTCCGTGCCCTCGGCACCCGGCAGGGCAGGCGTAAAAGTTCCTGCTGCCGCTGTGAAGGAGTAAGGGCAGTGAGGGAGCTGTTGGCGTTTTTTCCTGAAAATATCCTCTTTTGTGTCGGTACGGAAAAAGGTTTGGGGCAGATCTCTTTTGACCCCAAAAAACTCCGGGAACTTCCGGAACATCTTTTCAACGATATTTCAGGGACCGTCTCCCCCCAGGGGATCATTGCTGTGGCAGAGGTTCCCGCTGCTCCAAGTGAAATTTCAGGAGACTTTATCTTTGCTCTTGACGGTATCGGCGATCCCGGGAATTTCGGGACTATCGCCCGCAGCTGCCGGGCGGCAGGTGTCAGGGAATTGTGGTACTCCGCAGGAACTGTTGACCCCTGGAGCGATAAAGCTGTCCGTTCCGGAATGGGAGCTCAGTTCGGACTCGCTCTCAGGGGATTTGCTTCTCTCGATGAACTGTTGAGTACCGCCGCTGAAAAAGGTTACGGCACCTTCTTTTATGCTGACCCCCACGGGGGGGAAAGCTGTTTCACTGCTCCGGGACTTTATGACCGCAGTGTGGTCATTATCGGCGGAGAACCCTCAGGCTCTCACGTTGAAAGAGCCCAAAGCATCAACATTCCTATGCCGGGGAATTATGAATCCATCAACGCCGCCCAGGCCGCAACTGTTCTCATATTTGAATATGTCAGGCGTCTCGGGCAAAAACAATAATCAGGAACTATTATGGCCGCAGTTTATACTCAGGGACCCATTGCAAGGGGGATGATAAAAACCGCTTTGGCGATGATTCCCGCTACCCTTGCTCTTTCGGGCTACAATCTTGTCGATGCCTACTTTGTGGGACGTATTGTCGGAAAAACCGCCGCCGATGCTCCTATGGCGGCAATGGGGTTCACACTGCCTGTGGTAATGCTGATCGGTTGTTTTTTTCACGGCCTCGCTATCGGTGTCAGTGCTCCGACAGCTCAAGCTCTGGGGGGCAACAAACTTGAACGTGCCGCCAAGGGAAGTACTTCAGGCGTACTGCTGATTCTGATTTTTTCCATATTGACCGCCATTGTGGGAATGGGATGCGTCAAAGGAGTTTTCAGCTCTTTCGGGGCTCAGGGCGAAGTCCTTGAACTGGTCATCGAATATATGGATATATGGTATTTCGGATGTGCCACAGCTTCTATCGCTATGGCCGGGCACAGTTTGCTTATTTCAGTGGGGGACAACAAGATCGCAAGTGCATTGATGATGACGGGAATGCTCATCAACGCCATTCTGGATCCCCTGTTTATTTTTGGTTGGGGGATTTTTCCGGCCCTTGGGATCAAGGGAGCGGCACTTGCTACGATTTTTGCTCAGGCCACAGGAGGATGCATTTCAATGTATGTCCTTTGGAAAAAGCACCGCCTTATCAGGTTCCGCAAGATCCCTGTGCCTGAATTACGCAACTACTGGATCGTGACGATGCGTTATGCGATCCCTGCTTCTCTGGGAATGTTGATGATGCCTGTGGGAATGACCGTCATTACCAAATTGACAGCTTCATTCGGTACTGCCGCTATGGCCGGATGCACCGCCGCCGGACGGCTGGAAACGATAGCGTTTGTGGTTCCTATGTCTCTTGGAATGACACTGACCCCCTTTATTGCTCAGAATTATGGTGCCCGCCGGTTTGACCGGATCAAAGAGGGATTGCTTTTTGCGTTCCGCTTTGCACTGGTGTTTCTTGTGGGAAGTGCCGTACTTTTTGCTCTGCTGGCCCGGGTGATCGCTCCTCATTTTTGCAATTCTCCTGAAGCCCAGAATGTTATGGCACGGTGCATTATGATTTCCGTCTGGGGACTTGCGGGGGTGGAAGTGCACCGGTTTGCCGGATTTTCCTATACCGGCTGCGGGCGGCCCGCTGCGGCTGCGATGCTCAATGGAATGCGTTTTCTGATCTTTTTGATCCCCTTTTCTCTGATCGCCTGGTATTTTCATTCTCTCAACGGTCTTTTTGCGGCCCGTCTGGCGGCAGATGTTCTTTCAGGTGTCATCGGAGCCTGGCTTGCTTTGCGTACCATCAATGAAAAGATCAAAAGTCAGAAAAACGGGATTTGCAATCCGTAAAAAAAGATATACATTATATTAATGAACATATATTTCAGTAAAAAGGTCTGACGTGCGGACAATATTTCATACTCATATCGGAAAAACAGGAGAGCTTTTTCAGCCCGAACCCCGGGAAGCGGAACATCTCTTCAAGGTTTTTCGTGCCCGTCCCGGGGACCAGGTGCTGGTAATGGATGGCCGCTGCGGCAGAGCCAAAGCGGAAGTGGTGGACAAAAAACAGCTCCGTTTTCTTGAGCCGCTCCCGGAGGTGCATCAGGAAATAGAACTTGATCTTTACTGTGCCATTCCCAAAAAAGCCAAATTGGATTCTCTGCTGCCTCAGCTGCCGGGATTGGGTGTCCGTGCTTTGCATCCTCTGCTTCTGGAACACTCTGTGGCAACCGGAGAAAATCCAGAGCGTTGGGAATTGCTTTTGCGTGAAGGATGCAAGCAGTCAGGTAATCCCCGGCTGCCGCAGCTTTATCCGCCGGTGAGCCTCGAAAAGGCTTTGGAAGAGGTACGCTGTTCCGGAGCGGCACTCTACTACGGTTCAGTGACTCCCGCCGATCCCGGTGCGGAAGCTCCCGGATCTGTGCGGGCCTGGTTCGTGGGCCCGGAAGGGGGATTCACGGCGGAAGAGGAAGCTCAGCTCCTTGCCGCAGGAGGCCGTCCCCTCAAACTGGGAAGCTGGATTATGCGTCTTGAAAGTGCCGCCGTGGCGGGGTTGGCGGTTCTCAACCGCCTTGTTCCGCTGTTTCTGGCGCTGTTTTTCTTTTTTTCCGGAGTCGGATGCGGAGACAACTCCGGGGTGATGAAGCATCCCTTGATGTTCCGGGCGGAACGCTGCCGTTCAGAAGGTGAGTTCCGTCTGGCACTGCGTTTTTATAACCGTCTGCTGGCCAAACGTCCGGATTCCTCTCAGCTCCACTTGAAAATGGCCACTTTGTGCGATGAAGATCTCAGCGATCCCCTGGGAGCTCTTTATCATTATAATGCTTTTCTTGCTTTAGCTCCTGATTCCCCCGATGCTGAAGCTGTGCAAAGATACAAACAAATGGCCAAGGCAAAAATTCTGCGTGATCTGAAACGGGAAAAACTTCCTGTTCCCCCCGCTGATGCTTTGGAAAAACAGCAAAAACTGACGGATGCATTGAAAGAGGAAAACCGCCGCCTGGTCAGAGCTTTGGGCGAGTTGACCAAAAAATACAATCAACTCCGGGAATACGCGTTGCGGAACACTGCTGAACGCAGATACGAAAGAAATGTGCCGGCAGCTCCCGTGCGGAGTGCCGAAGAGGAGCTTTATACGATCCGTTCCGGCGATACACTTTCGGGGATCGCCTATGAGCACGGTGTGTCACTGCGTTCACTTATGCAAAGCAACGGTTTGAATGAACGTTCCATTCTCCGTGCCGGGCAGGTGTTGAAAATTCCCAGATAATAATTGCAGAATACAGAAAATCAAGGAGTTTTTATTATGCTTCAACGTTTACTTGTTTTGTTTTTTCTGAGCGGGGTCCTTTTTTTCAGCGGTTGTTCGCTGCTGCCGGAACCTGCCTATGCAGAACCAGCCTATTATGATTTGTGTGCTCTTGACGAAAAGATCCCTGTGCAGGCGGTCGTTGAGCTGCGGAGCTTTTCTGATAAAACCGGCAACGGGACCCGGATGGTTTCCCGAAGCGATGACAAAGTAAGAGTCTTTTTTGACGAACTCAACCGTTTTTCTTCCGCTCCCGCCCAACTGGTGAAACGCCGTCTGGCGGCCGCCTTTGAGCCGGTGAAAAACAAAAAAGAAGTGAATATGGCCGTTTCGGGGGAACTGCTCAGGTTTGAGATCCTTCCCGGGGAAAACAAGGTCAGAATGGTTGTTGATTATCAGCTGCACTGCGGCAGAAAGAACAAACGTGTGCGGTATGATCTGAAAGAAAAGATCTCCGGTTCCGGAGCACCCGCTGCCGCTGCCGGATTTGAAAAATGTATTATCCGTTCCGGGCACCAGCTTGCCGGAGAAATCGCTGTTCTTGCCAAAGAATGTATCAGGGAGAAAAAATGAAAAAAAGAGTATCGTTCCTTTGTGCCGCGATCCTGTTGCTGACTTGTTCCGGCTGTACCACTTCTACATTGAAATGGCGTGCTCCGGCTCCCGGAGAGAAATCCTCTTCCGGAGCTGCAGTCGTCTGGAATCTGGAGGCAGTCAACAACGGTGTATACCTTTTCTATTATCTTCCTGTGTTCAGCGGTTCTTCTTCCCGTCCCAACCGGGGGGATTATAAATTTTTCAGACACCGGATCAACGAAAGGCACGCTCTGCGTCTGCTCCAGGTGAATTTGAAAAAACTCAAAGCGGACTCTCTTGAAGATGTGACGGTTTCTTATAATTCAAACGGTTGGATCGGATTGGGGATTTTTTGGAGCCGTTCTTTCAATGCACAGGGCAAAGCAGTGAAAAAAAACAGGAAATAGTGTGAAAGTATAAGATAAATTTGCAAAATCACTTGCAAAATTGGCAAAGTGATGCTATTTTTATAGGCGGAGTACTGTATTGACACCGTTAAGGTGTTGCAGTGTTTTGATTTTTTAACAAAAGTTAAGGATAAGATTATGGAAAGAAAAGTTATTATCGCCGGAAACTGGAAGATGAACAAAGATGCTGCCGCCGGAAAAGAACTGGTGGAAAGCCTCAAGGCTCTCGTCGCTGATGTGACCGAAGCCGAAATCGTCGTCTGCCCTCCCTTTACCACTCTTAATGCTGTTGTTGCCGCCGCTGCCGGTTCCAACATCAAAGTCGGTGCTCAGAATGTCCACTGGGCCGAAAGCGGTGCCTTCACCGGTGAAATTTCTGCCGAAATGCTGGTCAGTTCCGGCGTCGAATATGTTATTATCGGCCACAGCGAACGCCGTCAGTACTTCGGTGAAACCGATGCCACTGTCAACGCCCGTATGAAAGCCGCTCTCAAAGCCGGTCTCAAGGTCATCGTCTGCGTCGGCGAAACCCTCGAAGAACGGGAAGGCAACAAGACCGCCGATGTGATCGGCCGGCAGATCAAAGAAGGTTTTGCTGATATCAGTGCCGCTGATATGGCCAACGTGATCGTTGCTTATGAACCCGTCTGGGCTATCGGAACCGGCAAGACTGCCACCCCCGAAATGGCCGAAGAAACCCATAAATTCATCCGCGATACCGTCAGTGCTATTTTCGGCGGTGACGTTGCCGGTGCTCTGCGTATTCAGTACGGCGGCAGTATGAAACCCGAACACGCCCGCGAACTGGTCGCTCAGGCTGATATCGACGGCGGTCTTATCGGCGGTGCTGCTCTCAAAGCTGACAGCTTTGCCAAGCTGATCACTGAGGCTATCGGCCGCTGACACACGGTGTGATGCAGCTGCTTTAACTCAAAAAGGAGTATTTCATGTCCGGAATTACAGTTTTTCTCTATGTGCTGGTGGTGATCGCTGCTATCCTGCTGGTCGGTCTCATTCTGCTTCAGCCTGCCAAGTCTGGCGGAATGGGTGCCGCTTTCGGCGGTGTCGGTGAGTCCGTTTTCGGCGGCAAAGCTGGGAGTCATCTGACTAAGGCAACTGTCTATCTGACTGCCATTTTCTTCATTATCGCTTTGCTTCTTGCCGCATTGATCGGTCGCGGCGTGCGGATTTCAGGTGCCGGAGAAAGTCAAGTTGACAGTTTCCTGACTGAAAAAGCAGCTGCGGACCAGAAGGCTGCGCCTGCCGCCAAGAAGGCTGCACCTGCCGCCAAGTAAAAATGTTAATGAAACAGGGGTGAATATGCAACTCTTTCTGAAATATTTTTGTGCTGCTGCACTGGTGTTTTCAGGAGTTGCCCTTTGGGGGAACTCTGCGAGACGGCCTATGTTCACTTCTGTCAAAGTCGGCTTCCGTATGCTGCAGCCGCCCCGTGTTAAAGCAGGGTCTGTTTCATCCGTATCACGCGGAAGTCTGAACCTTCACAACCGTCGCTGGGGAGTTGTTGAGATCGCTTTCACTCCCCGGTACGATTTTGAAAACCGGAGCAAAGGTAAAACGACTCAGACAGGAGTCTGGCTTGATGATGTTTCCTGCGGAGTGCAGCTCGTTGCTCTTGAAAGCGGCAAAAAGAATGCAGCGCCTGTGGCTTTGTTTTCTACGAAAGTTGATTTTTGGACGATTCAGACAGACGGCAGGGAGCACCGCTATTTTGTTTATTTGCCCCCTGTGCTTCTGGATCGCGTTATGCCGCCCCGGCGGACAGATTCCCGGAACATCCGTGTGGCCGATGCGGCTGATTTTGTTGCTTCAGTGGTATTTTTTCACAAGAAGTGGGGCGTCCTCGGAGATGGTTACTACGGCATCAAGAGCCGTTCTGCAGACCGGATATTCCGCGAACTTGTCCGCCGAGTCCCCGGTCACAGTGTTTTCCACGGAGCTCTCCTTTCCCGTGCCCGTTCTCCCTGGGGAATGAGTGATGTGGACGAATTTGATTTGGAAAAACCGGCTTTCATCCCCGCTCCTCTGGATGAAAAAGCCATTGCCGATGCGGCAGAAGCCGCTGCGGGCGGGGAGCAGTCGGAATCCGGTCGGGAAGAAAAATCCAGACAGGGAAGCAGTAAAAAGAATAGAAAATCCAGAAGATAATGAAATCGGGTCTTGCTTATGCAGAATGATAATATGATTCTGACGATTGATATCGGCAGTACTAATCTCAAGATCGCAGAGTTTGTCTGTTCAGCAGGTTCTCTGCGAATGGTAAAGTTTGATTTCCGCAAACTTGACATCAATCCTGAAGATGGTGAAACTGCCGAAGTTATCGCTTTTATTCGTGCCTATAACGAAATGATCAGGGAAAACGGCTTTACCGCCCGTCAGGTGCGTATCACTCTGCCTTCCAAATTGTCATTCCAGCGTTTGAGCAAACTTCCTCCCATCCACGGCAGTCGTTCAGCTATTGACAAGATCGTCGAATATGAAGCCCGCCAGACTGTTCCTTATGCCATCAATGATGTGGAATGGGGATATCAGCTGATCCACCATCAGTGGGAAGAAAAACGCATCGAAACTCAGGAAGACGGCAGTTTGTCCGAAATCGTTGAGAATAAAGAAGAATATGAAGCAATGTTTGTGGCGGTCAAAACTGACCTTATCACAGCTTATACCGACGTGATCGAAGACTCCGGGATGAAGGTCATCTCAGTCGAGATCGCTCCTATTGCTGTTTTCAACGCAGCAATGGGGGTGCAGGTCAAAGAAGATGAGCCCACACTGCTTCTCAATATCGGCAGCCGCAGTACCAGTTTGATGATCGCCGATCACAACCGTGCTTTCATTCGTGATATTCCTATTGCCGGTGATACCATCACCAATCAGATCGCCAAGGAGTTCAATATCTCCTTTGCGGAAGCTGAACAAATGAAGATCCGTTACGGATTTGTCGCTTTGGGCGGTTCTTATGAAGAACCTGATTCCGAGCTTGCTTCCACCATTTCCAAGATCGCCCGTAACGTTATGACCCGTCTCCACGGTGAAGTCAGCCGTTCTGTCAACGTCTGGCGTGCCCAGCACGGCGGTTCTCCCCTGGCTCAGGTGCTCCTGTCAGGCGGAAGTTCCTCAATGCTCTATATGAGTGAATTTTTCCAGGAAAAACTCCGTCTGCCTGTGACTTACCTCAATACATTCGGTGCGGTGGGCATTGAAAACAGTGTGGATCGTGAGAAACTGCAGAGTGCGGCTCCTATGTCACAGGAGTTGATCGGTGCCGCTTTGCAGAGTGTGACCCGCTGTCCCATCAATATTTCTCTGCTGCCCCGTTCCATCCGCAGCCAGTATGAACTTAATGCAAAGAAACCTTATTTTTACGCCTCTGCCGGTGTGCTTATTGTCTGTCTGCTTCTTTTCGGTGTCGGTGTGTCCAAGCTCCTTGACCGCGAAGAAGGACGCCGGGATAAGGCCGGAAGAGATGTGGCAGGTATTGAACGCACCTCAAAAGAAATCAAAGCTCTCAATGGTGGATATAATGCTGCCAAAGAGCGTTTTGAGAATTTTAAACGTGTCTTTAACGCCCGTTCCGGCAATTTTGAAAAGGGGTATTTCCGCGTTCTTGCTGAACTCCAGAGGATTATGCCTGACCAGATGTGGCTCGTTTCTCTTGAACCCTCAGATACCCTTCCGCCTGAGCCCAAAAAACAGTTGTCTTCATCTAATACCGACGATATGAGGGGCGAAGGGGCTCCAGCTGGTTCTTTTGATTCTGTCAGTCACGCTTTGCGGGATCAGCGGGAAATCAATTACCTTATCATCAAGGGATACACTCTTTCTACTCCCAACTCCCTTAAGCCTGCAAAAGGTGCAGAAACGGATTATTTGCGTAAATTTTTCGACAGAGTCCAAAACAGCGAGATTTTTGCGAAAGAGTACCACCTCTATACAAATGAAAAGACCGAAAACCTGACGGGTTTTTACGTTATACTCAAATTGAAAGAAACTATCAGGAAGTAAGAAAAGTGAATCGTTTTACACGCAACAATCTCTTATTGATAATCGTTATCGCCTTTTCCTGCGTTGCTGCGGTGGGGCTTCTTGTTTTTTCTGTCATCAAGTATGTGGGGATGACGAAATGTATTGCAGAAGTTCAGGCTAAAAAAGAGGAAGTCCGCAAACTCAGTAACGAAAATCCTTCTCCCACCGCAGCCAATAAGGAACCGCTTGAGAAAAATACAGCCTTGTACAATGCTGCCGCTGACAGGATCGCTGTCTATTTCCGCCATCCCCTGCAGAAGTTGGCAGAAGAGTTTATCAGCAAGCTCAAAGAAACCAATCCTCCGAAAGAGGACGGAAAAGTTCTGCCGCTCACTGTTGAACGTTTCAAACGGGAGTTTGAGGAAATGTGGAGCAAAGGTCAGAGCTATGTCAATAAGAAATTTGACTATCAGGGCTTCCGGGAACAGCGTTTTTCCAACTGGAATCAGGTGGTAAAAGAAATTCTGCCCAAGGCTAAATTGCAGACTGTTGAACCCATTAATGAAGATAATCTCGCCGAGGTTCTTTTTTCTCACATCGGTATCCCCCGGGTTTTGGAGGAAAATCCCGATAATATGGTGAAATTCATCAGAGATTATGAGAATACTCTTGTGAATCTGATGACCGGCGTGAAGTTTGATACTACGGTCTCTTTCGGATTCGGCAAAGAAGTGACTGCTGCCAATATTTTTGCCGTTTTCAACAATCCCCGTGAGCATTACCCCAATGTGATCCGGGTGTGGAACATTTACGGTAATGTTATCAAGCGTATGGTGGAATGTACCAAGAAGATCGTTTATGTCGAAAACGGAAAGAATGTTATTCAACCCTGGAGCTCCGAGCTGGCCAGCAAACTTTCCGGCAGTAAGACATCTTACAGCGAAATCGATGACAAGATCGACTTTTTCGGCGGTATTTGCCTCCGTAGTGCGATGGATCCCAAAAATACCAATGCCGATGCACTTCGCAATGCAGTTTCCGGTGAGGATGACGGTCCTTTCAAAGTTTACCGTATGCGGATCAAAGTTTCAGGAACTTTGACAGGTATCCGTACTTTTGTCCGTTCTCTTGATGCTGCGTACAAAGTCAATCAGATCTATGTGATCCGTTCTGTTGCTCTTTATGCAGAACAGGATGGTGCATTTGAAATCTTCCGGCGTCACGCAGAACAATCCGGTATCAAAACAAATCTGACGGGAGTCGTAAAGGAAGCTGAAGCCCAGAAAGCACAGCAGACCGTCCAGGGACGGGGCCGGGGCCGCGGTCGGGGCAGAGGAGCTATCCTTGCAAATCCTGCTCAGGAAGAGCCTGGCAAAGTTGATGCCGCTAAAATGGAAGATATCAGACGTCAGGAAGAAGAAGCGATCAAAAATCTCCCCTACTATGACCGTCCCGGATACGGGGATGTTCTTATCGGTGACAACAGGAACTGCCGTGCAGTTATTGACTTTGATGTGTTTCAGTTGAAGTAAAGCTTAAGGAGTTTTTATTTTGGACTTTATTAAACGACATTACGAAAAATTGCTCCTGCTTGCAATGCTGGTGCTTTTTATCGGTATTATGGTTTACGTTGTGAGCGTTGCTGACAAGGCCAGCAAAGTCAAGAACGAAGATTTGGTGTTCAAGGCCCAGGACTTGACCAAAAATATGGTGGTCCAGATGCAGCCCGGAGATCTGACGCTCAATGTTGACAATATCCTGGCACAGGGAATCAGCAATTGGCAGGATTCTCAGCAGCGTGAGAAATTCGCCAAAGGAAATGAAGCGGGTACCTACAGTGACCTTGTGGTTGCTATGCGTATCGCTGCCTGTCCTCACTGCAAGGCCTTTGTGCCCCGGTATTATTTCAGAAGCAGCTTCCAATGCCCCGCTTGTGCAGACAAGCTGGCTGATGTTCCCGCGCGTCCCAAGACACGTCGCCGTATTATTACCGAAAACGACCTTGACGGTGACGGTATGCCCAACTCCTATGAAACTTCACAAGGTTTCAATCCCAACGATCCTGACGACCAGCTTGCCGATAAGGACAAAGATGGTTTTTCCAACTTGTTTGAATATGAAAATGACACCGACCCCAAGGTTGCCCGCAGCCGTCCTCCGCTGTGGTATCGTATGCGTTACGGTGCTATGGAATCTGTCGTTCTGCCTGTGAGACTCAATTCCGTTTCTACGATGAACTCAAAGGACAAGAAAAAATGGTTCCTGCAGATCAATATTCTTGAAGTTGACAGAAACGGTGCGATCAAAAAAGACAAAAACAACAATCCCATAGGTGAGTCCACTGACTTCCATATCGGCGATCAAATCAAAATTGAAGACCGTGTCTACCGTTTTGTCGATGCCACATTCAAAAAGATCCCTGTGGGGAAAGAAAAGTACGACGATCAGTCAACAGTGACTTTGCTGCAGGAACTTTCAAAAGAAGCCAAGATCAAACCCGATAAACTGGTACTTTCTGTGGAAAGAGAAGTGCGTTCAAATGATAAGCGTCTGATCATTGAGGATGTGGGTTACCCCGTGCTTCACGAAGGCAAAGGCCTCAAAGAAAACGGCCGTCCTTTCTATCACATCCGGGTCGGACATTCCATTGAACTGGGCAACAGCCGTACCAGAAAGGAACGTTACACCCTCGTGTCAGTCAATGAACAGGCTAAAACCGCCCTTTTTTCCCGGACCAACGTCACCAAGGGCGATGCAACTAAGGATAGTGCAGGCAAGAAGATCGTTGTGACTCAGCACAGCGAGATTCCTGAAGATCTCCAAGTTTTGAAGAACACTGGAAAAAACAAGTCTGCACAGGGCGTAAGAGCCCGCAATGTCAAGTGAAGATGGTGTGTAATATAGTAGTAGGCTGTAATTAAATAAAAGGGTTGTATTATGTGTAAAGTTGCTCAAATCCGTTCCTGTCGGCTGCTGACAGCGGCCATTGCACTGTTGTGGTGTACAGCTGCAGCTGCTGACAGCGGTGTCAAGCAGACAGTCAATAATTCTGCTCAGCGCGGCAGTAAGCTTGACCAGATCAAGCCTGTGACTTCTGATTTTGATATCGACATTGATGCACGTTATCGCCGGGATATTCAGAAACGCTATGCCGCTCAGGATGCAAAAATGAGTGAAGCGATCCGGCTTGTCAAAGAGCAGCAGTTCAAGAAAGGCGTTCAGATCGCGGAAGCGGTGCGGGATGAACTTAAACTTGAGTCCGAATATGTAAAAGGTGAGGTCGTCAGGGCCCGCTTGTCCGAAGCTGAATCCCTGGTCGCAAGATTGCGTCTCGTCTGGGGACAGGAACGTTTGAAGAAAGCTCACGAACTCTTCTTGAAAAATCAGTTGGCTGAAGCTATGCTGATTGCCGGTGAGGCTTCCCGCATCACACCTGCTCTCAAAGATGAGGCTGAAGCAATGCGTAAGCTGTGTCTGGCTTCTGAACGGAATGCAAAATTCCAGGCTCAGACCTCCCTCGGTGCCGCCAATCCCAAGCTGGCTTCTGTCCGTAAAGAAGCTCAGATCCTTATGAGAGAAGCCAAAGTTTTCTTTGAAAACAAACGGTATGATCAGGCTTTGGATAAAATCGAACAGGTTTATTTGCGTGACCCTTTTAACTTGGAAGCAGTGGCATTGGCCGGGCAGATCTATCGTGAATTTTTCACTAAAGGTTATTACCGCCACCGTGCCGACTTTGAACTTCAGGCCGCTTACACCCAGTGGCAGTGGATCGAACCGGTTTTTGAAGCTCCTGAAAAACCAAAAGAAATCACCGTGCAGGAAAAAGGTGACAGCCGCAAAGCAATGAACGATAAACTCAATTCTGCTATTCTGCCCCAGTTCACCTGGCGTAATGGCGATGCCCGCGGTGCCATCAAACGTCTGAGTACTCTGGCAAAGGGCTTTGATATCGATATTCAGGATTTTACAACACGCGATGATGCTGCAAATCTGGGTAAAGTCACCCTTGATATGAACAACGTTTCAGTGGCTGATGTGCTCCGCTATATCAGTCTTATGTCCGGTGTGAAATACCGGGTCGAACCTGATGGCGTGGCTGTGGGAACTTCCATTGAAACGATGTATGACCGTAAATATGAGATTCAGCCTCACGTTAAAAATATGGTCTATGCCAACACCTCTTCCGAAGCTCAGAGCAGCGGAAGCGGAGGCGGTGATCTTTCGACCAATGACAGTATTTTCCGCAAAAGAGGCAGCAGTACCGAACGGAAACAGAATGAGGACAAACGTCTCGACCGTGAACAGCAGACTGAAGAAGAGTTGAAACTTACCGAGATCGCAGATATTGAAGTGACCAGTGATATGTTCAAAGAATATCTCACCAAGCACGGTATCAAATTCGGTGAAGACAGTCTTGTCAATTGGAACTATCAGAGCAATACTTTGACTGTCAAGAGCACCCTTGAAAATCTCGATGCTATTTCTCAGTTGATCCGCGAACAGAACGCTCTGCAGGCCCCCCTGATCCTTGTCGAGATCAAGTGTATCGAAATCAGTGACAACGATATGGAAGAGCTGGGCTTTGACTGGTCTCTGGGAGACAACTTGAATAAAGGTATGGACAACAACGGAAACCTTAAAGAAGGGGCAACTGAAGGTTGGATGGTCGGTCCCGGTTCCAATTTCCGGGTCAACGAGAAGGGAGAACGGGGGTCTATGAATCCCATCCGTACCGGATTTATGGACGGTTCTTCCAGTGTGCCTCTTATCAATAATCTCAATATTTTCCCGATGCTTTTCGGCAGCAAGACTCCTTTCGGTTCCGAAACTCCCATCAATATCTCTCTTACCATCAATGCCCTCAGTCAGAATACCCGTACTGAAGTTATTTCAGCTCCCAAGGTTGTGGCTTTGAGTGGAGTCAGAGCTTCTGCCAAGATGACCAAGAGCTACTACTTCCCTGATTCCTGGTCAGACCTCGAAATCGATACCGATACCAGCGACGATGATACCACCTATACCATTCAGCGTCCCACCCCTGAATTCGGCGACGAACAGGAAATCGGTATTGATATGAAGGTCACTCCTACAATGACTGAAACCGGTGCCATCAATTTGAAACTTGACTTTGAAGTGACCGGCACTAACGGTAATGACGAATTTACTTTTGTGCTTAACGGTAATGTCAACGGACGCCCGGTAAGTCACTCTTTCACCATTTGGAAACCTGTTATCACCGAACGTAAGATCGTGACCGACGTTGATGTATACGACGGTCAGACTGTGGTCATCGGAGGTTCTACCGACAACCGTACCGTGACCCGGAGTGACAAGTTCCCCTTCCTGGGTGAATTGCCCCTGATCGGCAGATTGTTCCAGGCCCAGTCTGAAAAGGCTGAGCGTAGAAATATGCTTGTTTTCGTCACTGCAAGACGGCTCGGTACTGACGGTTCCGCAGTGAAAAGCCACAATCAGGGTGCTCCTGATTTCAACCGCTAACAGAAATCCCGGAGATTTTTACTATGAATATGAGACAAATCGTGTTATCTGCGGCACTGCTTTCCGCAGGTTCCCTCTTTAGTGCAGATGTAGTGACGCCCGAGGGAAAAGATATGATCCGTCAAGCCCAGCTTTCCCGGCAGGAAAGTCAGCATCGCGGGGATTTTCTCGTCCGCGAAGGGCATAAACTTTTTGAAGAAGGCAACTTTTTCGGTGCCCGGGACAAATATCTGGAAGCAATCAAGATTTTTCGCCAGTATCCCAGCAAGTTTTTTATGGATAAGATCGAGTTCTGCCAGAAGGAGATCGCTGCCTGTTATTATGCCAAAGCCAATGAAGCGATCATTGAGTCCGACAAAATGGCCCTGACCAGCGACTTCGATGAAGCGATCAAGATTTGCAAAGAGGCCATCAAGTTTTGTCCCGAACAGGCTGATGAGCTCCAGAAACGTATCTACCTTTATGAAAAGCGTCGCGACACCATTGCTCAGCGTGAAGCCTTTACCACCGGACGTTTGATCCCTGACAAAGAATCTCAGGATTATCAGATTCAGGTGTTGCTTGAACAGGCCCGCCGTCTTACAGCTGCCAAAGATTATTCTTCTGCCCTCGTCAAGTACAATGAAGTGCTTTTGATCGACCCCTACAATGCTGATGCGACCCAGGGCCGCCGGGGAGTCTCACGCCGTATCGGTAAGATGGGTAATCAGCGTTATGTCAACACTCACCGCCGTGCTATAGCAGAAGTTGAGTGGAAATATGCTTTGCCTATTACTCCTGAAGCCAGCGGCGAAACAACCAATGCAGTCGCATCTGCTGTTACCAAACCTGAGGCATTGCGTGTTGCCAAACTGCAGCCCAAATTGGAACAGATCAAGATCCCCGGACTGACTTTTGACAGCCGTCCCATTTCTGTGATCGTGAACTATTTGCAGGAACAGAGCCGCAGAAATGATAAAGACCCCGATCCGAATGCCCCCAAAGGTGTCAACATTATCTATATCGGCGATGTCCGCACCGGCAACGAATCCGCTGAAGATCGTAAAAAGCGTGAGGAAGCCCGTGCAAAGCGTCAGGAAGAACGTAAGAAACAACAGGAGGCCGCCAGGAAGAATAATGCTGACAACGAAAATGAAGAAGAAAGCGATAATGAAGAAACTGAAAACGCTCAGGATCCTTATGCTGATGAACCCAAGGTGACTTTGATTTCCAACCGGGAACGTACTCTTCTTGAAGCTCTGACTCTGCTTTGTCTTTCTGCCAAACCCAAACTCAATATGCAGATCGACGATTATGCTGTCGTGCTTACCCCTGAGGATGTGACTTTGAGCAATATGATGCTCAGATCCTATCCTGTGACCATTTCTGCCGCAGATGAGCGTAAAAGTCCGGAAGAAATTTCACAGAATATGAAAAACATTCTTATTTCCAACGGCGGAAACTCTATTATGCCTAAAGGTTCTGTGCTTTACTACAATCCTGATACCCGCCGGGTCAGTGTGACCAACAGCCGTGAAAACCACCAGAAGATCCAGGCTATCCTCGAAGATGTCTACAAACCCAAAGATGCCACAATGGTACAGGTTATGGTCAAATTGGTGGATATCAACCAGAATGACCTTGATGAACTGGCTTTCAACTGGCAGTTGGCGATCAATTCTTCAAAATCCCGTGTGAATGCCGATGGCAAACTTTCATCCAGCTTCATTATGGATTCCAACAACCCCCTGCTGCGTTATTACAACAGCGCCGGTGAACGTGTCGGCGGTGACGTGCAGGGCAGTCTGCTCAGCTATGTCTGGCAGAATGAAAAGGGCACCCGCGTGGTGGCCAGTATGTTTGCTATGAATCAGGCCGACAGCTCGGACGTGCTTATGTCACCCAGAATCACGGTCAAAGAAGGTACTGAAGCCACGATCAATATGATCGAAGTCCACCATTTCCCTGATTCTGAGTGGAACGATGTGGATGTGCCCCAGAGTGACAATGCATTCTTTTACGCAACTGCCCAGCCTGACTTGGAAGAGGAAACTGAATTGGGTGTGGACTTCAAGGTCAAGCCCTTTGTCAACGGCGAGCTGATCACTGCTGAAATCAACGTCAACTTCAAGACCCTGGCCGGATGGACCGAATATGATACCCGTCAGTATGACGAAGAGGGTAATGTGGAAGATGGTAACTACTACCGTATGCCGATCTTGAATACTCCCGGTATTCATACTCAGATCACAGCCAAAGACGGTGAAACCATTATTGCCGGCGGTGTGGTCGCTGATGAAACTTCAGCTATCAACGATAAGATCCCTGTGCTCGGAGATCTGCCCTTTATCGGAAGACTTTTCCAGTCCAAGGGGTCCAAAGCCACCAAGCGTAATCTGCTGGTCTTTGTGACTTTCAGACTGGTCAAGCCCGACGGCTCCCCTGTCTATCCCCGCTATCAGGGAGACGGCCTTTATCCGCAGGGATATCCCCGTTACGGCAGCGGTCTCTAAGCTCTCAGAGCAATTTTTCTTCCGGAATTCCTTTTGGGATTCCGGTTTTTTTATGCTCTGTTTCAGAGGAAGGCTGCCTTGGGGGTTTTTCTGAATATGCTCTTGACATTTTTATTTTTTGTGTTACATTATTAAATTATCGTTTTTTTTTGACATAAAGGATGATTTTTTCTATGACAGTTACAGCTGCGATCCTGATTTTTATTTCAGTATTTATGCACGTCGCCTGGAATATGCTTTCAAAGTCCACCCGACCTTCTACTGCTTTTTATCTTATTATGAATTTTGTGGGGGGGATCATCTGGCTGCCATTCTTTATTCAAAGTGCTCCTTCATTTTGGGGACTGCCCGTTTTGTTTTACCTGCTTTTGGGCGGAAGTTGCATTTTTGAAGTCGTCTATATGTACGGTCTTGGTCACGGATACAAACACGGAGACATTTCTCTGATCTATCCTCTTGTCCGGGCATTGCCGGTGGTGATGATTGCTCTTATTACCTTGGCAATTGGTATAGGCAAACCTTTTGATTTGCTGACTTTCGGCGGAATGGTGACGATTGCTGCCGGATGTTTTATTATGCCATTTGCTTCTTTCAAAAATATTTCTCTGCGTTCTCTCAATAAGTGGGCTCTCCTTTTTATTGCTCTGGGAGCGGTCGGAACCACAGGATATACTTTGTGCGACAGTCAGGCGTTGAAGTTCCTTGCCTTTGACGGAGCTCCTGTTTCCACTGCGGCGACTTTGGGATATCTCTTTCTGATCCAGATGGGGCTTTCTCTGGGAGAAGTACCTTTGATCCTTTTTGATCCTGCAGAAAGGGCCGCTTTGAAGCAATTTTGCGGAAAAAGTGCCATTTATCCCATTATTGCCGGTGTTTGCAGTTCCGGAGCTTACGCTCTTATTCTCTTTGCGATGCAGTATGTGTCCAATGTGAGTTTTATTCAGGCGTTCCGTCAGTTGAGTTTGCCTCTGGGATTTTTGGCCGGGGTCATTTTTCTTCACGAAAAAAGTTCAGCCACCAAGATCACCGGGCTGACACTTATCCTTGCGGGACTTCTTACTACCACCGGTATCGTCCACTTGTTTTTTGAATACCTGAACAGGGTATGGTTTCAGATCTCAGCAATGTGAAAGGATTGGTTATGTTGTTAGATGTTCAATGGTTTATTTATGCTCTGATCAGCAACGGGGCTCTTTCGCCTGAGGATGCTGTAGCGATCTATAATTCTCTCGGAGACGGGGTCAATCTTGAATCTTACGCCCAGGCGGTTCTCGAACAAATGGCTGCCGGATACAGTGAAGAAGATCTGCCGGCACTTCTTGAACAGATCCAGGAGGTGGTCAATTATGCTGTCGCTCAAGGGGAAACAGGAGAATGCCCCCCCCTTGAATTGTCCGGCACAGCCGCTGCTCCTGAGGAATCAGAGGCTTCTGAAGTCTCTGAGTCTCCCGCTGCTCCGGCACCGGCTGCCCGTCAGAACTTCCCGCCGCCCCGCCGCAGCGGAGTCGTGCCGCCTCCGAGACGTAATGCCGGAGCTCCCCCCCGGCGCGGCGGCGCTTCTGCCAGCCCCCGGCAGACAGTAAATAATGATGCCGCAGATGATGAAGAACCGGTACGCAAAAAGGGGGGCAAAAGAGCCGGTCTCGTTATGGACACTCCCAGAACGTTTGCGGATCTTGATATTGATTTTTCAGCCATCAACGGCTTTGAAGATCTGCCGAGCCTTTCTGATACTGCCTATCTGGATGACAGTGCCCTTGAAGAAAGGATGATCTATCTTTTGAGCTGTCTGCGTCATTTGGGATGCAGCGATTTGCATATTTCTGCAGGTGCTCCTCCTTTTGTCCGCCATCAGCTGATGATCGAACGGATCGACAGCTATGTCCTCACTCCGGAGGATGCAGAACGGCTTAATCTGTGTCTGCTTTCTCCGGAACGGAAAGCCTTTTTTGCCAAAGAACAGGATACCAGTTTCTCTCTTGAAGTGGGAACAAACCGTTTCCGTGTCTGTCTGATGTATCAGAAAGACGGTATTTCAGGCAGTTACCGTCTTGTGCCTGACCATATCTGCTCCCTTGAGGAACTGGGCTTTATGGATCGGGATGCTGCGACGATCAAAAAACTGTTGGACTACAATAACGGTTTGATCCTTGTGACAGGACCTATCGGTGCCGGTAAGACCACCACACTTGCGGCAATGGTCAATGTGGCCAATGAAAAACGTGAGGATCACGTTATCACTGTGGAAGAACCTATTGAGATCCTCCAGATGTCCAAGAAGTGTTCTGTCACTCAGCGTGAGATCGGAAAACATACCATTTCTTATCATTCCGCTCTCAAAGCTGCTTTGCGTGAAGACCCCGATATCATCGTCGTAGGTGAAATGCACGACCTTGAGACCATTGAAAACGCCATTACCGCCGCTGAAACGGGACACCTGGTTATCGGTACGCTTCATACGGGCGATGCCGCCAACACTCTGAACCGTCTTCTGGATGTGTTCCCGCCCTCTCAGCAGGCTCAGATCCGTGCTATGACCGCCGGAAGTTTGCGGGGCATCATCTGTCAGAAGCAGATCCCCAACGGTATGGGGGGGATCGAACTTGTGTACGAGATCCTTATCAACTCTCAGGCAGTCGCCAATTTGGTCAGCGAAGGAAAAACCTATCAGCTCAAAGCAACAATGGCAATCGGTTCAAAGCTGGGTATGTTTACAATGGATCAGCTGATTATGGATAAATTCAATGCGGGGCTCATTACTTATGAAGCGGCTTTGGAACGTATGCAGGACAGCGAATCCATTGCTCAAATGGAACGTATGCACGCTATGGAAGAAGCGAAAAAGCTCGCTGCAGGAAAAAAGTAAAAGAAGGAATTTTTTAATATGGCTGACGAACCCATTATCAATCATTATCTGCGGCAAATGCTGGAGCTGGGCGGATCTGACTTGCATCTTTCCATCAACTTCCCGGCCAAAGCCCGTATCCACGGCGGGATCCAGTGTCTTGACGATGAGGTGATCACTCCTGAAAAAATGGAGTATTTGATGAAGGAAATCTGTTTTCCGGAACACCGCTGGACAACTTTTATGAATACCCACGATCTTGACTTTGCCCACGAGATCCCCGGTCTGGCACGATTCCGCTGCAACTATTTTTACAACTATCACGGTATGGGATGTATCCTGCGACAGATCCCCAGCAAGATCCTGACTCTTGAAGATCTCCATTTGCCTGAAGTCCTCAAAGATATCTGCAATTTTCACAGCGGACTGGTGCTGGTCACTGGACCTACCGGTTCCGGTAAGTCTACCACCCTTGCGGCTATGATCGACTACATCAACGCTACTATGAGCAAGCACATCATCACAATTGAGGACCCTATCGAATTCGTGCACCAGAACAAACAGTGTACCATTGTTCACCGGGAAGTGGGTATCCACAGTCCCTCCTTTCCTTCCGCACTCCGTGGGGCTATGCGTTCCGACCCTGATATCGTGCTCATCGGTGAGATGCGTGAAAACGATACCATCCGTTTGGGACTGACTTGTGCCGCTATGGGTATGCTGGTTTTCGGAACGCTCCACACCAACAACGCTCCCAAGACGGTCGACCGTATTATTGATGCTTTCCCTGCTGATGAACAAGCCCAGATCCGCACGATGCTTGCGGAGTGTTTGACGGGAGTCGTTTCTCAGCTGCTCTGCCGCAAGAAAGGAGGCGGCCGTGTGGCTGTTCACGAAGTGCTGCTGCGTACGGACGGTTTGCCCAATGTGATCCGCGAAGGCAAGATTTCCAGTTTGCGGACCATTATTGACGCCGGCGGTGACCGGGGAATGTGCTCTATGGAAGCATCTCTTGAAAAACAGCTTCTTGCGGACAAGATCACTGCTGAAGAAGCCTATATGAAATCCAGTGATAAAAACCGGTTCCGGGCGGCCTATGAAGCTGAACGGGCCGCCGCCGAGGAAGCTGAGCGTTTGGCTGCTGAAGCTGCCGCTGCAGCGGCGGCAGGTGCAGAAGCTGCCCAGCAGTAAGTGCTTATGTGGAAACTTTGGCTCAAGATCTGCGGAGCTCACCGTTCAGATGATCAAACTGAAGCTGCGGGGGTGAGTGAATTTTTTCTCCCCAAGATGAACCGCAGTTTTTTTCTCCGTGCCGGAATCGTGGCCGTTGTTGCGGCGGTCGTTTTCGGATTTGTCTTACGGCCCTGTTTCATATCCGGGGGCAGTATGTTGCCTAATTGGCCGGAAAAGGGGTTTACCTTTTGTTTCAAATGGCGGTACCTCTTTACTCCGCCTCAGCGGGGAGATGTGGTCGTGGTGCGGTACAGCAACCGTATTTTCTTTCTCAAGCGCGTTGTGGGAGTGCCGGGGGATACGGTGGCGTTTTTCCGGGGGCGGCTCATTGTGAATGGTAAGGTGGTCAAAGAGCCCTATGTGAAATATATTTCCAATTGGAATTTATCTCCCCGTCAGGTTTCTCCCGGACACTTTTATGTCGTAGGAGATAACCGTTCACAGCATATTTCAGCTCACAAGTTCGGACAGGTCAGAGCCTCCCGGATCATCGGAGCTCCTGTTTTTTGAATCAGCCCCGTTCCCGATAAAGGTCGGTAAAAGAGGTGAAAGGAGTTGGTGCGGGGGAAAAGCCCTTTTGAGGAAAGGTCTTTTTCCCCCGCCCCAAACCCCACCCCCTTTTGCCAAACCTTTTTCAGTAACGCTTTTAATTTTTGACAAAAAGTCAAAAATTAAATTCGGTCTGTAAAGACGTTCCGGAAAAAGAATAGTTTTCTTACCTGCCCATATTGGG
>JAZUPO010000233.1:0-7913 GCA_045605205.1 Victivallaceae bacterium | reverse complement strand
GGGCCGGTCGGTATGAATCGGATCAGTATAAACCGAGCTTCTTTAACCCGTTTTTCCGTAAACCGCCGAATCTGTACAACACCGGCAAAGCCATCTGCGGTGCCCAAGGATGTACCCGGGCCTGTATGATCAGTTTGGAATCCCGTGGAGTTCTGCAAAATACATTCAAAGAAAAATTCCGCCGCCGTCCTGTTTGGAGCGTGGATTGGAGCAAAGAAGATCCCAATCTTTCCAATATCAAACAAGCAGAGACACCTCAAAACGAAGCGGATTGATCTATGGCTCATTCCGATCTTGTCCATTCACTGCTCAGAGGGCTGGATATCTTGAAACTCATCTCCTCCCGGCCGGAGGGGATGAGACTCAACGAGATCACCCAAGATACCGGCTTGAAAAAGTCCACCGTCCACAATTTGCTCCGCACCCTGGCGGCACGGGAATTTCTGGTCAAAGACAGCCTCAACCGTTTTTCACTGGGACCGGCTGTTTGGGATATGGCAAGCTCTATGAAAAAGAATGACACGATGGAACATTTGAGCACAATGCTCCTTGATTTTTCCCGTCGTTTTCCCCAATGCACGCTGACCGTTTCCGCTTTACGGGGCAATGAGATCAGATGTCTCCTCAGAATCTCTCCTGATCTGCCGGGGCTGCTTCAACATCCCACTGACCGCATTTTTATGCCCTATGTTTCCGCCTCAGCCATTGCCTTGCAATCGGCAAATCCCGAACTGTCAAGAGAATTGGAAAAAAAGTTTCCATTTGATGAATTCGGCATTGGCAAATGGGGAACAGTCAAAAACTTTGAACAACAGAAAAAGCAAGTTCTGCAAGACGGGTTCTGCTGTCAGCATAAAAAAGACTCTTTTGCCGTTGCATTCATCCTGCCCGATGCATTGGTTGTGGGCTTCAGCGTACAGCACGTTACTCAAGGAATTCTGGAACAATACAGTGCTGCGGCAGCGGAAATGCGTTCATTGGTCTGGAAAAAATAATATTATCTCTTATTTTCTTCTTGACAATTTTCTGTTCAGGTGATAAAGTATGCCGTATACACAGAAAATACGGAGTTTAGTAATGGAAGAGTTAAAAATCAGCATTGAATGCAAACCGCTGTCCCATTTGTGCCACGTTGGCGAAACGGTAGAGTTTTACATCACAGCCAATCAGACGATCCCTCTCAAAGCTGAAATCACAATTGATGCAGAGACGATCCTTTCCACCCGGATGATTACCCCGCCTGCCACCCTTAAGGCCTCACTTCCCCACCCCGGATTCCTGCGTTGTGCAGTTTCCGCTGAGGGGGCAGGAGCAGAATGCGGCGTAGGTGTCGACCCCGATCAGATCCGGCCTTTAATGGAAGAACCTGAAGACTTTGACGAATTCTGGGACAATGCCTTCAAAGAGCGGGATGCCATTCCTGCGGATTTCCATATGATTCCCTGCGAAGGCACTGACGAATTTGAAATTTACCGTCTCGACTGTGCCAATGTCAACGGTCTGCGTTCCTATGCGATGTTCGCCCAGCCCAAAGATAAAAGCAAAAAGGTTCCCCTCTTTGTTATGTTCGGCGGCGGGGAAGCCTATATTTCAGAGAGCAGTTTCCGCAACGAACCTGCTGCCATAAAAGAACGTATGAACGGCATCACCTGTGCAGTTCTTTTTTTCCATCTGCCCCCCTACCCCCCCGTGGTCAATGCAGACGACCGTCAGGCCCGTCACGCAGAATTTCTGAAAGAAATCGGACTCAGACGTTATGTTTTCTACGGTTTGGATGACCCCAAAAAGTTTTATGCCTATCCCTCTATTCTCGGTTCTCTCAGATTGCTGGATCTGGTGGTGGAACTGCCCGGTATCAATAAAGATGCAGTCGTCTATTCCGGAGCCAGTCACGGCGGCGGCTTCGGTCTTTATTACGCCTGTTTTTCAAAACATATCAAAGCAGCCTTTTGCGGTGTCCCCAACTTCGGAGATATTGCAGGCTTCCTTGCCGGCCGCCATATCACTGATTCCAACTCACCCGAATTCCGTGACCACGTGGATACCCGGAAATACTTTGATACCTCCTTCTGTGCCCGCAGAATCACAATTCCCATTTTTATGAGTGTGGGATTCTTTGACGGTGCCTGTGCTCCTACAGCAGTCTATGCGATCTACAACAATCTTGCCGGCCCCAAATTTATGTTCAACAAGATCAATCACGGCCACGGCGGAGGTCCCCGGGAATATGCTCCGATGCACCGTTTGTGGCTGTCAGAGCAACTCAAAGGACTTCTTGAAGAAAAGGAAATATGAGTGTCCAAACTCCTGTTCAGGGACTTGAAAAGCGTCCTTTGTACAAGTATATTATAGAAAGTGTTTTTTCAGGATCATTTCAGCCCCCTGAATCAGGAGTAAAATATAATGCGGACAGAACTTTTTTTGGCACTGCGTCATTTGCGTCCCCGGCGCAGTGCTGTGTCACTTATTACTGTAACCAGCCTTGTGGGAGTCATTCTCGGTGTCACAGTTCTTATGGTCGTGCTTGCTGTTATGACAGGCTTCACCGAAAGAATGAAACAAAAGCTGGTTGAAACCCAGGCTCATTTCCAGATCGATGACCGGGCCTACGTTATCACGGATCCGTCAAAAATCGTAGAAACTGTCAAACAGGCAGGCGGTCGGGCCTGTCCGGTGATGCAAGGCCCTGTTCTTGCCCAGTACCGCGGTTCTCTTGATCCCGGCATTATGATCTTCGGTGTCAATGCAGAGGATCTGAAGAAACAGTTTGACTGGAAAACAATGCTCAAAGAGGGCGAGTTGGACTTTGAAAACAAAGGCCTTCTCATCAGCCGGGACATAGCGATGCGTTGGCGTCTGGGAGTCGGGGACAAAGTTATGATCCACTCGGCCAAGAAATTGACCGGTCTTGTCACCTTTGTCAAAGGTGGCGGCGTAAAACTCAACGACAAAGCCTCCGCCTATCTGCCCTCTGAATTTACGATCAAGGGGATTTATGAAGTCGGCAAATATGACTTTGACCGTATGGTGATTTTTTCAGATATCGACACGGCGGCAGAACTTTTCAACTTCGACTGGGGCAGTGCCAGTGCTGTTCTTGGTTGGAGTCCCGATCCCTTCAAACAGGAAAAACTTTTATCAAAGCTCAGGGCGGAACTCCCGGCCTACCGGGTCGTTTCCTGGGAAGAACAAAATCAGCAGCTTCTCGGCGTTCTGGCTGTGGAAAAAAGGATGATGTTCTTTTTGCTTATTTTCATCGTCCTTGTTGCGGCTTTCAGTATTGCCAATACCCTTATCACGTCGATTTATCAGAAAACCCGGGAAATCGGTATGCTCAAAGCCCTGGGTATGACTGACCGGAGCGTTACTCTGGTTTTCGTCTTTCAGGGATTTTTGATCGGTCTCATCGGCAGTGTGGGCGGCGTTATTACGGGTTCTCTGGTCATAGCTTGCAGAAATGACATTCTGGCGTTGGCTTCCAGGATCTCAGGGACAGAACTTTTCCCGAAACGTTTTTACTATTTCAGCGATCTTCCGGCGATGATCGTGCCGGAGGATGTACTCTTCATCGTCGTATCAAGTGTTCTGCTCTGTACATTGGGGGCTCTGCTCCCCGCATTGCGTGCCGCCCGTCTGGCCCCGGCCGATGCCCTGCGTTACTGATAAGGAAATAAGTTCAAATGTCTGATAAAAATATTGTCAAACTGCAAGATGTGCATCACGGATACTCTATCGGCAAAAAACGCATCGAAGTACTCCACGGCGTCGACTTTACACTGCAAGAGGACAAATGGTGTTGTATCCTCGGTGCATCCGGCAGCGGAAAAACCACTTTGCTAAATCTTATAGGAGCTCTTGAGAAATGTGACTCCGGTACCATAGAAGTGGGGGGAAAACTTCTCTCTTCTATGAGCCGCAGCGAATGTGCAGGATTCCGCTCTTCCGCAATCGGATTCATCTTTCAGTCCTATTGTCTGCTCCCCGAATTGAGCATCCGCGAAAATGTAATGATGGCGGCACGACTTAACGGACTTTCAGCAAAAGATGCCGGAGAAAAAGCGGACTATCTGTTGGAACGGGTAGCTCTTTTCCACCGCCGCTCACACCGTCCATCGGAACTTTCAGGCGGGGAACAGCAGCGTGCCGCAGTAGCCCGGGCACTGATCAACGATCCGCCCCTGCTTCTGGCAGATGAACCCACCGGAAATCTGGACGAAGCCACAGGCACCGCCATTATGGAACTGTTTTGTTCTCTGCGTGCCGAACGGAAAAAAAGCCAATCTATCATTATGATCACCCATAACCGGGATTTGTGTAAATTTGCAGATGTGACTGTTGAACTTTTCAAAGGCAAACTGCAAAAAGCTGAAAATATCTAAACCATTGCAAGGATAAAAAATAAAATGAACGGAAAATATGTTTTCGGACCCTTGAATTCCCGGAGGCTCGGCAGATCTCTGGGAGTTTCCCTTATTCCCCCCAAAACCTGCCAGCTGGATTGTATTTACTGCGAAGCCAAAGCGACCACAAATCTTACCTGCTGCCGCAAAGAATATGTCCCCACAGCTGAAGTCATACGGGAACTTGACGAAGTCCTTTCTGCAAAACCTGAGATCGACTTCATCACCTTTTCCGGTGCCGGAGAACCGATGCTCCACGCCGGCATCACTGATATCATCTGCCACATCAAGAGCAAACATCCTGAATACAAACTCTGTCTGCTCACCAATGCAGTTGCCTTCAAAGATGAATCCCTGTGGCAGGATCTCAACAAAGCGGATCTGATCGTCCCCTCTTTTGACGGCTCAAACGCAGCTGAGTTCAAAGCGATCAACCGTCCGGAATCAAGCATCTCCTTTGATGATTTTGTTTCCAAATTCACAGCCTTCACTCAACAGTGTCCGGCTCAGATCAGATTGGAGCTTTTTATCGTTCCCGGCATCAACGATTCTGATGATTCCATTACACGTTTTGCTTCACTGCTTGGAAAAATGAGTCTTGACTCCATTGAATTGAACTCTCTCGACCGTCCCGGCACGGTGGAAAACATCCCTGTTCCCGACGAAAAGACCTTTGAACGTTTTATCAAAGCTCTTTCTCCCATTGCCCCCTGTACCGCTATCCGGCGTACAGTTGCCCGGGATAAAAATGAACGCCGCTGGCCTCAAAAGTCCTATTTCAGAGCCGAAATAGACGCTCTTGAAGGCTACGCTCCCGGCGAACAGCCCAAATTCATCAATCTGGTCAAACTCAACACCAACGAAAACCCCTGGCCCCCCTCCCCTGCGGTGGAAAAAGCCTGGCGGGAATTTGACTGGAAACGGCTCAACCGTTACCCCGATCCCTGTGCAGACAAACTCCGGGACGCTTTTGCCGCGGTCAACGGTGTCCAACGTGAAAACATCATTGTCGGCAATGGTTCCGATGATCTTCTGACGATGATTTTCCGGGCTTTCACTTCTCCTGAACTGCCTGTGGCGATTCCGGAACCGACCTATTCTCTCTATCCTGTTCTTGCAGCTATGCAAGGGGCAAAAGTCATCAAGATCGCTTTGGATGAGGAACGCAACTTTGATCTGCCGGCAGATTTTCTTGCTCAGGCAGAAGGAGCCAATCTGCTGATTTTCCCCCGGCCCAATGCCCCCACGGGCAACGCTTTTGACAAAGAAGCTGTCCGCAAACTCTGCCGTGAATTCAACGGCATTGTGGTCATTGACGAGGCCTACGGTGATTTCAGTGCAGACAACTGTATGGACTTTGCCACACTCTTCCCCAATGTTCTTGTAATGCGTACAATGTCCAAAAGTTACGGTCTTGCGGGGCTCCGTCTGGGATATGCTGTGGGCTCAAAAGAGCTCATCGACGGTCTGATGAAGCTCAAAGACTCCTATAATGTGGATATGATCAGTCAGGCGATTGCAGAAGCTGCTTTCACCGATCGTGAATATTTCAACAGCCGTTGTGCCGCTGTTATCGCCCAGCGTCAGCAGCTGGCAGCTGAACTGGCTGCTCTGGGCTTCAAGATCATCCCCTCCGAGGCGAACTTCCTTTTTGTTTCCCCTCCGGACAAAGATGGTGAACGCTGCTTCAAACTTCTGCGTGAATCTGCCGTTGTGGTGCGTTACTTCCCCAAAGCGGCCGGCGGCAAATATGTCAGAATCACCATCGGAACGCCGGAAGAGTGTGCCCGGCTGCTGGAAGTCCTCACTCCCGTCTATGGTAAATGATCTATTCAAAAGAGGTTGATTATGATTAAATTTTCCGTAAGCAGGGTGGAAAAAGAACCCGTCCTGCTCGAAGGCAGTGAAGGTCCTGAATTCTGGGCTCTTCCGGCAGACGACCAGTACTCCGCAACAGAAGAAGTCACTTATACATTGAATGTGAAAGCCGCGGCAGGTTCCATTCTGGTCAACGGTCGCGTTTCAGGCAGAGTAAAGAGCTGCTGCGGCCGCTGCCTGGCGCCTGTTGAACTGGAAATAAGCAATGAAGATATCGAGCTTTATTATGCCAGAGAAGATATTACCGATGAAGAACTTGACATAACAGCCGATATCCGGGATGAACTGCTTATTGAACTGCCTATGAATCCTCTGTGTGATGAAGAGTGCAAAGGCCTGTGCCCTGTATGCGGAGTCAACCGTAACGAAAAAAATTGCAAATGTACGCCTCAGGGAAATCTTGCCTGGAGTGCTCTTGACAATATTATCACAGAAGAGTGATCTGCGTTTTGCTTTCCCCGCAAAGCCGCCCGTATCAAAGTAAAGGAATTGCGAAAAAAGTATGTCCGGATCCGGAACAACTGTTGAGATCCAACTTGAAAAAGAACGTCCCTTCTGGCTCAGAAATGTGATCCTCATAACCATCGCCCAATTCTTCGGCCAACTGGCATTCTGTTCAGCGATGACCTTTATGCCTTTCTGGTTCAAAGATGTGGCAATGATCAAGGATCAGGGGGATCTTTCGATGTATGTTGCCCTCTACAATGTAGCCGGAAATTTAAGTTTCTGTATTTTCGCCCCCATCTGGGGTGTACTCGGGGACCGGTACGGCAGAAAAATGATGCTGTTGCGGGCGACATTCGGGGGAGCCGTACTGACTCCTGTTATGGCTTTTATTACCAATCCCGATCTGATGATCTGCCACCGTCTGGCTCTGGGAGCTTTGGTGGGAACCGTAACCGCAGCTCAAACTCTGATCGTAACAACAACTCCCAAAAAATATTTGACGATCTCACTGGGGGCCGCTTCAGCCGGAATGTTTGCCGGTATAATGGGCGGCCAGTTCTTCGGCGGAGAAATGGTCCACCGTCTGGGATTTTTTCAAACCTTTATGTACTGCGGCATTATATTGGGAGTGAGTACGCTTCTGATACTCTTTACAAAGGAAAACTTCCACCCCGTTGTCCGCACAAAGAAGTCCCGGAAGACAGAATTCCGATTCCGCCTTCCCCGTTTCGGGAATGCGGGGCTGCTGCTTTTGCTCTTTGTTTTGATGGGATTTTCCCGGGATATCGACGGTCCGTTCCTGCCCCAATTGGTAATGGAAGTTGTCAAAGAGTCCCAAGATGCTTTACGCTGGACAGGTTGGATCAACGGGATGTGTGCCCTGGGCGGTATGCTTTCAGGGCTTATACTTGGGTATGCGGCAAGCAAACTGCCTCTGCTCAAAGTTCTTGCCTGTGTTATTGCCATTGCGGGCAGTATGCGGCTGCTTCTGGCCTTTTCTCCGACTCCGGAAGTCGTTATGCTCGAACGTTTCGTTCAGGTTCTGGCGGGGGGCGGTATGGAACCGCTTTTTCAGGCGTGGCTGGCCGGAGTGACCCGTCCCCATAATCACAGCAAGATGCTGGGGTGGTCGGCTACCGCCCGTTCAACAGGCTGGATGACAGGTTCTCTTGCAGGGGGCGGTATTGC
>JAZUPO010000232.1:0-8887 GCA_045605205.1 Victivallaceae bacterium | reverse complement strand
GGCGCATGGCAAACTTGTCCAGAGCCCGGGCCGGGCTGCCGGCATCATCGCCTTGAAGGCGTGGTGCATACCACCGGCTAAGCCGTTGGTTTTGATTATTGTCCCAAAGGTCAGCTGACGGTGATCTTGCGGGGCAGGGCGTGTTCTGCTTTAGGCAGTGACAATGTTACGATGCCGTCTTTGGCACAGGCTTTGATTTTATCCACATCCACTGTGTCGGAAATGTAAAAGGAACGTTTGAAAAGAACTGGTGTCCCCTGCCGCTGCAAGGCACTTTTGCCTTCGATTTTCAACATTCCGCCGCCGGCTTCAATGCTGATATCGCTGTTTTTGACGCCGGGCATTTCAAAGGTGATCTCCACACCGGTGGGCGTTTCCTCAACATCGGCTGCAGGACGCAATGTCACGTGTTCGGGAGAATGGGGTTTATCGGTTTCATTGTTTTTCATAAAGTATACTCCTTTTTTGTTACTTGCTGCAGCTGACTTTGATGTTCCGCAGTTTGCATTGTTTTTTCTGCTCCCGGGGGATCGTGATGTGGAGCACGCCGTGTTCATAAGTTGCTTTTGCATCGGCACTGATGACTTTGACCGGCAGATGTAATGTTTCTTCAAAGCTCATACAGGAGCGTTCTTTGAAAAGATAGTTGTGATTTTCAGGGGATTGTTTCTCGCCGCATTTGCAGCAGGTCTTGACACTGATCAGATTGCCTGTGATCTCGACATCAAAATCTTCCGGCTTGTGGCCGGGGCACGAAAGTTGTATCGTGACATCCTTTTCTCCCACCTTGAGATCGTGTACCGGTCCCCAGGGGTGATGCTTGTGCAGCAGTTCCGGACTCAGAGGTCCGAAAATGTTGCGGAAAAACTCCTCCACACCGGGAAAGGTGCGTTCAAGCTCCATTGGAAGCTCGTGTTCCCTTTGGGCAAGCAAGTTCATAAAATTCCTCCTCTTGTTATACGGATCCCGGGGAATTCCGGTACCGTAACAATCAAGATAAAGTGTTTATCAGGAAAATCAAGATAACTTTTGCAAAAAAGTTCTATGATGATTTGCATTTTATGCAAAACGGTGATATCTTACAACAAGTAAAAAGTAATATGAAATTATTTTATGCATACAGAGAAAAAAATCACTTTTGAAGTTGGCCGCAGCCGCAAATGGATGCTGTCGCTGAATTATATCCCTGCCGGAACCTGATGTTTCCTGCCGGTCGTTGCTTTTTCCCGAAGCCGCATTACTGCCGGGGAAAAGTTTTCTTTCCTTTGAATTTCTTTTTTGTTATATCTTTCAACAACACAGGAGTGTAAAAAAATGTCAAAAATCCGTACAGTTCTTGGTTTTGATATGGAAACCGATATCGGCAGCTGGACCAGTTTTTATGATGGATTCCGCATCGGAACCCCTAAGATCCTTGAGATCCTCGACCGCCGCGGCGTGACTGCAACCTTTTTCTTTACCGCTGACTCAGCTCAGAAAAATCCCGATATGGTCAAGATGGTCAAAAATGCCGGCCACGAAATCGGCTGCCATACCCTCTTTCACGAGACTATCGGTGATTCCCTTTTTGAGATCCCCGGTATGATCCCCATTCTGCCCGAAGAAGTGGAACACCGTATCGAACTTTGTACTCAGATCGTGGAAGATATTGCCGGTGTCCACCCCACCAGCTTCCGCTGTCCCCGTCTTTTCGGTTCCACCCAGGTGGTGCGTGCCCTTGAAAAACTCAACTACAAGGCCGATGCCACTTATCCTATGTATTTCTACAAAGAACAGCTCGTCCCCTATCATCCCAGTGCTGATGACTGGACCAAAAAGGGCGATATGAAGCTGGTGGAAATCCCCAACTTTGCCGACCTTTCTATGGAATCCAAAGATAAGTACGGCCGCGATATGGACCAGTGGCCCCTGTGGAGAACCGAAAACGCCGAAGCCGTGATGAAGCACATCGACGGCTATGGAAAATATTGTGCCGACCGGAATGTGGAGCCTTTCCTCTGTTTCTACGCCCACCCCTGGGAATTTGCCAAGATGCCCGAAGGATTGATCTATTCCGGTGAAGGTGCTGTGCTGCCTGATCCCTTCATCATCAAGAACTGCGGCGAATATTCCGCAGTGCAGTTTGAACGCCTGATCGAAATGCTCCAGAATACCGGATATGAATTCTACCAGGCCGGCGATATCACCGTTGACTGAAACAAACGACTTTTAACATAAATAACCCCTAAATCAAAAAAGGAGAAACAAGTTATGAAGATCCCGACACAGGAATACTTCGACCGTATTGCCAAGTTCCAGGCCAATATGAAAGCCGCAGGCCTCGATGCCTGTCTGGTCCACGGAACTGAATCCGACTTCGCTAACGTCCGCTACCTGAGCGAATACTGGCCCACCTTTGAACAGGCCGGTGTCTTTGTTCCCGCTTCCGGCGATGCCATCTTGCTCATCGGCCCCGAAAGTGAAAAGTATGCCCGCGGCCGCAGCGTCCTGCCCAATGTGATGTTGATGCTCAACTACCGGGAATCCGCTGAACCTGACTACCCCGGTATCCCCCTGTCCACCTTTGACACCGTCGCCAAAGCCGCTATGGGCAAAAAGAAACTGAAAAAACTCGGTCTCGTCGGCACCGCCGTTATGACCAAACCCACCCTTGATGCTCTGGCCGCTCAGCTCCCCGGCGTGGAACTGGTCAAAGCTGATGACGTTTTCAAAGAACTCCGCTGGATCAAGAGCGAAAACGAACTCGCCTGCCACCGCAAGGCTTTCAAAGTCGCTGAAAAGGCTGTTCAGGCTATGCTCAATGAAATCAAACCCGGTATGACCGAATTCCAGGCTATCGGTATCGCCCAGCGTGAAATCTATGCCAACGGCGGTGAATATGAAGGCCACAGCCTTTACTGCTTCGGCGGCGACCGTACCAGCAACGGTATCAGCCGTCCCACTTCTGCCAAACTGAAAAAGAATGAGATCATCCAGCTGAACATCGGTGCCCGCGTGGGCGGTTACAGCTCCTCTATCGGTCTGCCCGTCTACTTCGGCAAACTGCCCAAGGCTCAGATGGCTCTGGTGGAATTCGGTCTCCGTGCCCACAAGTACACCTTTGAACTGATGAAGGCCGGTGCCGATGCCGCCAGCATCGCCAAGGATTACACCCAGTGGGGTATCGATCAGGGCTGGGGCGACTATATGCTCTACGGTCCTGTCCACGGTCTTGGTATTATGGAAACCGAAAGCCCCTGGATCGAAACCACCAGCAACTATAAGCTCAAACCCAATATGACCTATCAGATCGACACCTTCTTCACCGGTGACGGATATGGTCTGCGTTGGGAACGCGGTTGCGTCATCAAGGAAGGCGGATGCGAACTTTTCTCCAAGAAGTTTATGTCCCTCGACTGCTGCAAACTGGATTGATTTTCCGTACAGCAAACAAAACTTCCGTTTCTCCTTTTTCCGGAGAGACGGAAGTTTTTTCATTGAAAGGTTTTGATTATGCGGGCTTTGGTCCAGAGAGTCAAAAAAGGATCCGTCACCATTGACGGCAAAGTCAACGGTTCCATCGGTCAGGGATTGGTCATACTGCTGGGGATCACTCACACCGATACCGAAAAAGATGCCGACTTTGTCGCTGATAAATGTGTCGATCTGCGTATTTTTGAAGATGAAAACGGCAAGATGAATAAAAGTCTTGAGGAAACAGGCGGCAGCATATTGCTTATTTCACAATTCACCCTTTACGCTGCCACCCGCAAGGGACGCCGTCCCTCTTTTGATGCGGCAGCACGGCCGGAATATGCTGAAGTGCTGTATGAATACTTTATCCGCAAACTCCGCAGCAGGGGCATTACCGTGGAAACAGGTATTTTCGGTGCCGATATGCAAGTGGAGATCCACAACGACGGCCCCGTGACAATGCTTGTGGAATATCCCGGTTGAAATGATCCATTTCACAAGGGGAATGACCTGCAAGATCTAAAAAATACCAAACAATATTGTTTTTGATTCTGTTATCACCCCATATCGGGAACAGATCCAAAGAAATAAGAAAACCGTCGGACACACCAAAAAAACTTGTCCGACGGTTTTTTGTATGACCGTCACGACCGCAAAACTGCTGTCAACAGAATCTATACCCCGGGAAATCAAAAATCAGAAAGCGGCGTCAAACTGGATGTCGCTTTTGGGGAAATCTATTTTCCGGAGAAATTTGAGGGCATCTGCGGCACCGTATTCACGGTTCATACCGCAATCTTCCCATTCCACAGAAAGCGGCCCCTGATAGCCGATGATGTTCAGTTCACGGATGATGTTTTCAAAGTCCACCTTGCCGTGTCCGGGACTGCGGAAGTTCCACCCCCGGCCGGGCTGGTCAAAGTCCAGATGTGAACTCAATATCCCGGATGTCCCGTCAAGAGTCAGTGCCGCATCCTTGATGTGAACGTGAAAGATCCGGTCAGGGAAGGTTTGCAGAAACTTCACCGGATCCACCATTTGCCAGTAAAGATGACTGGGATCGAAGTTGAAACCGAACTCAGGCCGGTTGTCTATGGCTTCCAGAGCCCGTTTGGCGGTCACAATGTCAAAGGCGATCTCAGTGGGATGAACTTCAAGAGCAAACTTGACTTTGCATTCGGCAAAAACATCCAGAATGGGATTGAAAGTTTCGGCAAAGAATTTGAACCCGTCGGCAATAGTCTCTTTTGAAACAGGCGGGAAACTGTAAAGCATATGCCAGATAGGGGAACCGGTGAAGCCGTTGACGACTTCAAGGCCCATATTTTTTGCCGCCCTGGCGGCGTTTTTCATACTTTCAATGGCCCACTGACGTTTGGCTTCCGGGTCCCCGGCACATTCAGCGGGGGCAAATCCGTCTGAACGGCTGTCGAAATTGGGGTCGCAGATCAGCTGGCCTGCCAGATGATTGCTGATGGCCCAGACTCCCAGACCGTATTGGGCAAGAAGGGCCTTTTTCCTCTTGCAGTATTCTTTGTCTGTTGCCCCTTTGAAAACATCAAAGTGATCTCCCCAGCAGGCAAGTTCCAAGCCGTCATAGCCGAATTGCTGCATTTTCTGAGCAAGCGTTTCCAAAGGCAGATCGGCCCATTGTCCCGTGAAAATAGTCGCTTTTCTCATTGTCGGCTCCTTGCTTTTCAGAAGCAGGTAACAGACTTGACACTTGTCCACAGAGGACTGTCAAGCTGGATCTTTTTGCGGGAACGAGTGGCAAGGGCGATGGGGACGTGGGTGAAACTTCCGGCCCAGTGGCCCATAATCATATCCGTTCTGCCTGACATTGCGGCGTGGACGGCATTCTGGGCAAGGATGCCGCAGAAAATGGCATCCGCTCCCTCGGCCTGAACACTGCGGATGGTGTAGCCCAGGTCAAAATACTTGACGGAAACTTCAGTATTGTGAGCTTTGCAGTAGGCGGTGATCTTTTCTTTGAGTAACGGACCGATATCCTTTTTGAGAATATTCCCTGAAGCATCCCGCATCTCTTTGCCTTCTTCAAAGAACTTTTGTCCCGCTCCTTCTGCCACCATAATAACGGCGTGATGACGGCGGTTGAGTCTTTCAAGCAAATGGGGCAGCAGAGCGTGTTCCCCCTCTTCCAGATTGAAGTCCTCTTCAGGAACAAGACAGTAGTTGACAAAGGGATTGGCCATTGTGGCAGAGGCCGCAATGAAACCGGAGTCCCGGCCCATAACTTTGACCAGACCTACGCCGTTGAAAGCGCCGCTTGCTTCATTGTGGACTCCTGTGACAGCCCGTCCGGCGTGAAGCACCGCAGTGGCAAACCCGAATGAGGTATCAATGAAACTGATGTCGTTGTCAATGGTTTTGGGAATGGCAATCACGCTGATGGAAAGATGACGCTTTGCCACCTCTTCAGCAATGGCGTGAGCTCCCCGTGAAGTGCCGTCGCCGCCGATACAGAAAAGCATATTGACGTTCATACGCACAAGAGTGTCAACGCAGACACTCACATCCTCTTCTCCCCTTGAAGAACCCAGAATGGATCCCCCTGCTTCGTGGATGCCGTCCACCAGCTGTTCGTCAAGGATCAGCGGAGAAAGACCGTATTCAGGGTTCAGACCTCTGTATCCGTAGCGGATGCCGTAGACAACAGGAACTTTGTAACGCTGTTTCAAGGTCAGGGTCAGAAATTTGATAACTTCGTTCAAACCGGGGCAGAGACCGCCCGCAGTGAGAATGGCGGCACGGCTCCAGGCGGGATCGTGAAAGATCTTTTCCCGGGGACCGGCAAGTTCAAAAGAGGGGATTTCTTCGTTGCGTTCCACATATCTTTTGACAGTCGCACCATCGGTTTCATAGACGACAGAACTGCCCTCCGCGACAAAGGCACAGTTGGTCAGCGGGGATTTCAGAAGGGGAGTTCCGAGAGTGGCGATCTTGAATTCTTCTGCTTTCATAGAGTGTGTTTTCCTTAAATATGGATGAAAATTTCAGTTCTCTTTGTGGAGATTGAGCATTTTTCTGTAAGCAGCGATCTCACGGAGTGCACCGTCCGTCACCTGACGGATCTTCCACTCAAGATGCCACTTGTCGCAGACATACTCCATAGAAGGCTCCCAGCCAAGACGGGAGTCGAACTCCACCACGGGGATCGTATCTTTGGCGTTTTCGATCTCCTCGTAAGCGAGGGCTTCGATCTTGTCGAGATAGGCTTCTGCCTCTTCCGCTGTGGTGCAGTTCTGCATAGCCATATTGAGCTGCCACCACTTTTTGATGTTCATAACGGTAATGACACTGTTGCGGATGAAGTGGGCCAATGCCTCAAGGCGTTTGGCTTCATCCTTTTTGGCAGCATCGGCAAGCTCAACCGCTTTGGCGGCGGCGGCGAGACCTTTGTTCCAGAGATCCAGCATTTTCTGCAAAGAACGCAGTTCCGCAGGATAGCGCAGGAAGCCGGGAGTCTGTTCCGCATTTTCATAAGGCGTATAGAAGGTTTTGACGATCTTCCAGCCGAAATGGGCGTGGGGGGCTGTGGGGAACTGGATCGCCTTGTCGCTCATTGTCCGGGAAATGTTGGGCTGGAAAATGAAAGGATAGGCCGCTCCCACACGCCAGGGACCGTACTGGTCTTCGTTGGAAGCCACATAATGGCTCATACCGTCGCTGAAATATTGCCACGCTTTGAGAATATAGGGAGCTGCTTTTTTACCGTAGTCACGGATAGCGATTTTTTTGAGCAGTTCATCATAATCCGGCTCAAAGTCTTCCCAGGAAGTCCATTTGCCCAAGTCGGCGGCAACGCTGTTCCACCAGCCGTAATGGTGGGTGCAATAGAGACTTCTGATGTTCCATTTTTTTCCCGCTTCTCTCAGATTAAGATCCCGTTTGAGGATCTTGGCAGGAGCGGGCACCAGGGGAACGCAGCCAAAGTCCCAGGCGATACCGGCGGTATTCACATTGCCGGAAATCTTGATCCCGTGTTTGTGGGCTTCGGCACATTCGCTGGTGAAGTAGTAGCCCGGTTCATCAGCGGACATAGTGTAATCCATAACGGGGGTGTGGAGTCCCTCAAGTTTCCGCTGAGAAAAAATCTCATAGCAGACAGACAAGCTGACGTTTTTGGGGTAATTTTCCAGAAACTTTTTCCGCAGTTCCAGAGGGGCATATCCCCAGTTATAGGTACTGTACCCCACATTGATGTTGGGGTTGCACTTGTGGACAGCCCGTTCAATGCCCTGAATGTAGGCAGGGTAATCACAGCAGGGATACCAGCCGGGGCTGGGACGGGTGTCGGGAATACCGTCCACAACACTTTCTCTGTAAGGTTTGCCTGTTGTGTTGGGATCTTTGCTGGGAAATTCCAGACACTCGCCGCAAAGTCCGATGCTGGCGATCTTGGGGTAACGGCGGCAGATTTCACCGTAAACCTTGTCAAAGACCTCCTGGGCACCGGGGTCGTCCGGGTGGACGTAGGTGCGGATGTAGTTGTGGAACACTGTGGTGATACCGAAACGGTCGGCACGCTCGATGATCTCGTTGAAGTCGCAGTAGCCGATATTGTTCCGGTCGATGCCCTGCAAAAAGAGGTCGATCTGGTTGTATCCGGCGTGGAGCAGTCCCAGCAGTTCTTCATCGGGGTAGTAATCAAGGCCTGTGCCGGAGTGGACGGTTTTTACATCATAAAGAGGCTTGCGGACGAACTTGCCGAGGGGAAGTACCGGGGCTTCTTCAAGGTTCATCATATCTTCCAGATGAATAGTTCCCCGGAAGGTCATCTTGTCTTCGGCGGCACGGACTTTGATATGGTTGGATTCGATTTCAAGGACAAAGCCCTTTTTGACTCTTTTGCAGACTTCGACCCAGATGACTTTGTCGCCGTCTTCTGAAGTCAGCTTCAGAGAGAGGCCCATACTTTTGTAGAGGTAATCCTGAAAGTCCTTTACCGCAATGGCGGCGATAGAATCTGAACCGCCTTTGCAGCCGACAGCCCACTCGTCAGTGAGCATAATTTCATTTTTTCCGGCTTTACGCGACAGATCACGGCGGTTGGGTTTGTGATATTCCCAATGGCGTTTCCTGAATTCGTAATTGGCTTCACTCATTTGATTTTGCTCCTTATTCTGGCACAATCCCGGCATCCTGATTTGTGGAGTAAAACAGCGGGATCTTTTTTGAATATTTCTTTCATAGCGGCAGCTGTACGGGCTGCTTCCATAACGGTGATAACAGCAGGGCCGGCCTTCAGTTCCTGAATAATGTTTCTTTCCTTGAGTTTCAGGAACCAGGGGGCCTGACGGCCTTTGCCGTACCAGTTGCCCCGGCATCCGCCGGGATAATTGGTGATGGTGACCAGACGGCCGTTTGCTTCTGCCTGGATCTCGTCCAGATAACCGGCAAACCAGGCTTCACA
>JAZUPO010000231.1:0-7000 GCA_045605205.1 Victivallaceae bacterium | reverse complement strand
ACGATCCGACTTGTTGCCACTCCCGGAAAACTGGACAAACTGGAATCCGCTTTGCGCCGGGAGCTTGATGCCGTTGCCTCAGGGGCCATTACCGCCGATGAGCTCCGTCGTGAAAAAAATCAGCGTTATGCCGACCAGTTGAGACAAATGTGCGTCCCCGCCCATATTGCGGCAGCAATGGTGGACGGAGTTATGATCAATTCAGATCCCTGCTATGCAAGCTGTGCTCTGAATTCCCTGCAGCAGCTCAAACTTGAGGAAGTTCGCTCCTTTGCGGCAGAACTTCTCAATTCAGACACCTTTCTCACAGTCCGTCAACGGCCGGAACCCCGCCGTTCACGTCAGGTGTCCGCTGTTGCCTGCGGCAAGGCCGTACCGGACACACTCTCTTCCGGAGTCCAACTGCTCTCCTGTTCCGACCACGCCGTGGAACTGGTCAGCTTTGCCCTGCTGCTTCCCGGCGGAGCCATCTTTGAAACTCCCGACCGCAGCGGTATGTCCCACTGCATTGCAGAAACACTTCTCAGCGGATGCGGCAAACGCAGTGAAGGAGCTCTGGCAGCGGCTCTTGACCGGTATGGTATGGATGTCACTTTTACAACAGGTTTGAACTCCTTTACCGCTAAATTCAATGCTCCCCGGAAAAATTTCACAGATGCCTTCAAATTGATGACTGAGATCCTCTCAGAACCGACTTTTCCCGAAGGAGCCTTTGAACGGGAGAAAAAACGGCAGCTTGAAAAATTCCGCCGCCGCAAGATGAAACCGGCCAAAGCCGCTTTTTCGGCCGGTTGCAAAGCTCTTTTCGGAACTCACCCTTACGGTTGCGGTGAACGCGGTACAGCTGAATGTGTTGCCTCATTCACCCGGGAACAAGCGGCAGAATTCTGGAAAAATCTCTTTCTCAAAGAACAGGTCATCGCCGGTTTTGCCGGTGATATCGACCGGGAAATTGCCATTGATAAAGGAGAATATCTTTCGGCTGCTCTGCAGTGGCAAAACGGAAAAGTACACTTTCCCGAACTGCCGACGCCTCTTTCCGCTCCTCAGCTCATCGAACTGCCCATCGAAAGAGAACAAACTGTCGTTATGAAACTTCTGCGGATCCCCGTTCTCAGAGGGGAAGCCGGCGATATCTTTCATATGCTCAACACCATCGAAAACGGTATGAATTCCAGACTTTTCCAGAAAGTCCGTGAAGACAAAAGTCTTGCCTACTCTGTGGGAACAAAAGCGGCGGGGGGATTTCATCCGGGAGTTTTTGCCTTTTCAGCGGCTTCCCAGGCTCACAAGATCGCCGATGTTGAAGAATGCTTTGATGAAGAGATCCACCGCCTGGCAACAGAAGGGATTTCTGAAGAAGAATTCTGTACTGCCCGGGATTCAATGCTTTTCCGTCTGGCAAGAGCGGCAGAGTCTCCCCATTCAACTTTGGAATTTACAATGCTGGATATGTTCTACGGAGAATCCGCCAATGCTCTTGAAGAAATCACCCGCAGAATAAACTCCTACACTCTTGACCGCTTCAATGCCGTCATCCGCGAAAGTTTCACCGATCCCATAACAGTCTCAGTTCACGCGGGAAAACTCGTCTGATAAAATATACAATCTCTGGAGAGCTTGACTTTGGAAAATAATATCGTTTTGATGCTTGACCTTTTCGGAACAGCGATTTTTGCTGCAACGGGAGCAATAAAAGGCGTTCGCAAACGTCTGGATATTTTTGGTGTCACTGTTCTTGCCTGCTGTGTAGGTGTGGGCGGCGGCATTACCAGAGATGCCATTCTGGGAGCGGTTCCGGCGGCCGCCTTGCAGCACTGGACTTACCTTGGAGTCTGCATCGCCATTGCACTCATTGCCTTTTTTACAGCACGTTTCTGGATGCGTCTGCGTAATATCATACAACTTTGTGATGCAGTGGGATTGGGCGTTTTTACAGCCATCGGCTGCAGCAAGGGATTGAGTTATGAGGTAAGTGTTATCGGCGTCCTTCTCTGCGGAGTTATTACCGCTATCGGCGGCGGAATGATCCGTGATGTGCTGGTCAGAGAAATTCCTGTGGTGCTTCGCAGTGACTTTTACGCCACGGCCTCTTTGCTGGGCGGAGTTGTCTATTTCAGTCTGACACTTATCAATACGCCCTGGTTCCTGAACTTTGCAATCACTTCCGCCTTTGTGTTTTCCCTGCGTTTTCTGGCGATACATTACAAGTTCCGTCTGCCGGAAGCACACGTTCCCCTAAGGAAATTTTTTCCACAGTCTGAACTTCGAAAAAAGTAAAAACTTTTTCTCCGGTTATTTTCAATTGGAAAGATAATTTCAATTTTTCAGGCGAAAAATTTGCCGTCCTCGTTTATTCAGTCAAAAAAAAGAACCCGATGAAACATTCCTTTTTCATCAGGTTCCTTGAGTGAGGGATTCATTTATTCAGCGTTATATCCCGCCTCATCAGTAAGCAGCTGTTTCAGCTTGTTCAACGCCTGATTCTGGATTTGGCGGACACGTTCTCTGGTACGTCCGATCTGCTGACTGACCTCTTCAAGAGTCAGGGGACGGAATCCCCGCAACCCGAAACGCATTTCAAGGATACGCCGTTCTCTGAGTTCCAGCTTATCCAGAAGATCAAGCAATCTGAAAACAGATTCCACATCTCCGATGATCTGATCGGGAGTCATCGCGTGACGGTCAGGAATAATGTCCTGAAATTCCCCTTCTTCCCCCTGCTGAATGGGATCGTGCAGAGAGATAGTCTTAAGATCAGCGAGCCGGAGACCGGCGACGGTTCTCTCGCTGAACTCAAGATGATCGGCGATCTCTGAGTCAGTAGGATCACGGCCCAGCTCTTCAGCAAGTTTCATACGCACAGTCTTGATCTTGGAAATCTTACCGGCAGACTGCACAGGGATACGGATGGTACGGCTCTGATTGGCCAGAGCCCGGCGCATAGACTGCTTGATCCACCAGGCAGCATAGCTGCTGAACTTGGCTCCCTTGCTGGGGTCAAACTTTTCAACGGCACGCATAAGCCCGATGTTACCTTCAGAAATAAGGTCCAAAAGGGGCAATCCGAGGCCCTTGAAGTCGTGAGCGATCTTGACCACCAGACGCAAGTTTGCCTTGATCAGAGTATTCCGGGCATCCTCATACTGTTTGCTGTCGGTGCTGTGGATCTGTTTGGCAAGCTCAGCTTCTTCGTTTTTATTCACAAGGGAAATACGGGCGATTTCGCCCATATAGACTTTCATCGTATCATTTTTCGTGCCGCTGTTCATAAGCCGGGTATCCAGAGCAGTCTTTCGGGCAGACTCCTTTTCCTGCTTGGTACGGGGACGGACAACAGAAGAATGATTGCTCTGGCGGGCAAGATCCCTGGCAATTTCTTCTTCCGTTTTGGGACGGGGCTGAAATTTCACAGGGGGGGCACACACTTTTTTGATGATCAGCTTACGGTGGACAGTCGGTTCAGGTGATGCAGAAATATCATCATCATCGCTGTCATCTTCTTCATCGATATCATCATCAAAGTCATCGTCCTCATCATCATTCCGCCGGGGGGATTCCTCGTCATCATCAAGGTCATCCTCGGGAAGTTCGGGGACAACAACGGCACTCAAAGGCACGACAGAAGTCAAAGGCACGCTGACAGGGATCGTCTCAGGAACAGTTTCTTCCTCTGCCCCGGCATTTTCCACAGCTTCATTTGCTTTTTTGGCGGCTGTTTTTTTCGCCTTGGCAGGAGCTTTTTTAGCTTTTTCAGCTTTTTCAGTTTTTTCTTTAACTTTTTCAGCTGAAACATCGGCAACTGCGGGCTCTGAGCTGTTTTCAGCATCGGCTTTAATCTTTGCAGAAGAAGATTTGGAACTTGTGCTCTTTTTGGCTTTCACCGTTTTGGCAGTTTTAGTTTTTTCTGCTTTGACAGTTTTTCCGGGCTTGACACTTTTTTCTTCCGCTGCGGGCTTTTCGCTTTTCTCAGCTTTAGTGCTTTTGGAAGAAGCTGCTGTTTTTTTCGCCTTGACAGGAGCAACTTCAGCAGATGTTTTTTCGTTTTCTGCTTTCACAGTGCTCTTTTTACGGCTTTTGCTTTCTTTTTCAGCGGTTGCGGCGGCAGCCTTTTCAGCGGTTGCGGCGGCACTTTTTTTCTTTTTGTTCAAATCTTTTTCAATTTCTTTTTTTTCTGCCATTGAATTAACTCCTGTTTCATATTATATTTATAAAGCGACCGAAAGAAGGTATCAGCACATCCATTTTTCGGTCATCAAAAATCATTATAATGCTTTTGTAAAAAAAATCAAGGCCTTTTTTGCGTGAAATGGCATAAATTTTTAGAAAATTATTTATATTCGCCTCAAGCAGGGGTTCTTTCTGTCATATCAGTACTGCCGGAACTGGCAGCACTGCCCCTTTTGCGTGCCCATATTGCAGGCAAACGAAAAAGTATTGTCATTTGTCCCGGCAGCAGTGAAGCCGATACGCTTGCAATGCTGACGGAACAGGGGGCCGCCGCGGCGGGGATCCAACTTGATCTGCTTCTGCTTCCGGAAACAGAACGGGGCAAACTCCGTTTTCCCGGGGCTGAAAACCGTCGGGCTCAGGCTTTGGACAGGATCCTTTCGGGTAATTATGACATTGTTATGGGCAGTGTCAATGCCTTTACAGGAGCAGCTCCCGATCCGCAGGGAAGTGCCGCGGCCCGGATCGAACTGCGTCCGGGGCTTGTATTGCCGCCGGAAGAGTTGGTTTCCAAACTTCTGCAGCTCGATTACGACGACGAATACGAGACCACCGTCCCCGGAGAATTTTCCCGTCGGGGTGGGATCGTTGACCTTTACAGTCCTGCCCACGATTTTCCCTGCCGGGTGGAATATTTCGGTGATGAAATCGATACGATGCGGAGTTTTGCTCCGGAAACCCAACGTTCCACAGGCAAACTGGATTCCTATCAGCTGATCGGTCGTTCCGGGATCACAGCGGGGGGAGCGGCAGATTCCGATGCCATTGCCTACTTTGAAAAAAGTGATTTTACTTTTATCAACGTGTTTCCTGACAATTCCCGTTCAAAACTGCGGCGTTATGCAACAGAAAAGGAATTGCAGCGTTTTGATGATTTTTCTGCCTTCTGCCGTAAAGAAGACCGGGAGAGAACCTTTTTTGATCTTGCTCCTGATGAAACCCCTGAAGAATTTTCTGCTCCTGACATCATTCCGGTTTATGAAAACGCTCTTATCAAGAGCAACCGTTCTCTTGAACAGTCGCTCAAATTCCGTTTCAATGAACTCAAACAAAAGATCAGTACCGTTTCAGGAACCGGCGGCACTGTTCTTTTTACCGCCAAAGAAGAGTCCGGTGTCGAAAAGATCAGGCAGTGGTGCAATAAACATCTGCAAGAATTTAAAAGCGAATTTGCCGCCACTTCTTTTTCTTCAGGATTCACGCTGCCCCGGGAAAATTTACTGGTCATTACAGAAAAGGAACTTCTGGAAGCAGGCTTTTTCCGTGAACGCTCTGCTGTTGAAAGCAGTGATGTTCCTGCGGTACCCCAGCAAGAATCCCCCCTCACGCCGACTGTTGAATTTTCTCTGGCAGATATCGACGAGGGGGATTATGCAGTTCATATCGACCACGGCATCGGCATTTTCAGAGGCTTCAGGAAACTTGAAAATGCTGACAGCTCCCGGGAAGTGATCGCAATGGAATACCGGGACGGACAGCTGATCTATATTCCACTGACCGAAGCCTGCCATCTCAGCCGTTATGTGGGGGCTGTAAGTAAAGTAAAACTTCACTCGCCCAACTCATCCCGGTGGAAAAATGCCCGTATCAAGGCCGGATTGGGCGTCCGGTCTTATGCCAGTGATATGCTGCGTCTTCAGGCGATGCGGCAATCTATTTCAGGACTCAGAATGGCCCCTGATCCGGAAGCAGAAAAAATGTTTCTCAACGACTTCCCGTTTCAGGATACGCCCGATCAGCGCAAAGGAACTTTGGAAATCTGGAACGATATGGCAACAGCAAAACCAATGGACAGGCTTCTTTGCGGAGATGTGGGCTACGGCAAAACAGAACTTGCTATGCGGGCAGCTTTCAGAGCCGTTTCCGCAGGCTACCAGGTGGCGGTCATCGCCCCCACCACGGTACTTGCACAACAGCATTATACAAGTTTCTGTGAACGCTTTGCCCGCTATCCCTTTACGATCGAAGTCCTGAGCCGTTTCCGTTCAACTGCCGAACAGGAACGTACCATTGCCCATCTTGCCGCAGGCGGAGTGGACATCGTCATCGGCACTCACCGTCTTTGCAGCAGCCGTATCAAGTTCCGCAATCTGGCCCTGGTCATCATTGACGAAGAACAGCGTTTCGGCGTCCACCTCAAAGAACGTCTGCGTCAATTCCGTGCCGAAGCGGATGTACTTTCAATGTCCCCCCCCCCCATTCCCCGCACCCTCTATCTTGCGATGGCGGGAGCCCGGGATCTGACCACCTTGATGACGCCCCCCAAATTGCGGCTTCCTGTCAAAACAGTGATTTCTCCGGAATCTCCGGAAATGGTAGCCGATGCCATCAAAGCAGAACTTGCCCGGGGGGGACAGGTCTACTATCTGCACAACCGGATCAATACCATCAATGCCACGATGAATAAACTGCAAGCCCTCGTTCCGGAAGGACATTTTGCCGTCGCTCACGGCCAGATGCCGGAACAGGAGCTGGAAAATGTAATGAAAGATTTTCTGGACAACCGCATTGACTGTCTGGTATGCAGTACCATTATTGAATCCGGCCTTGATGTTCCCAATGCCAACACCATTATCATTGAGCGTGCGGATCGTTTCGGGCTGGGAGAACTGCATCAGCTCCGGGGGCGTGTGGGCAGATGGAAAAATCAGGCCTACGCCTATATGCTTCTGCCCCGGAACACACTTTTGGGCAGTGATGCCCGGAAACGCCTGGCGGCCATACGCCGCTGTTCCAGCCTGGGAACAGGATTTCAATTGGCACTTCACGA
>JAZUPO010000230.1:0-14871 GCA_045605205.1 Victivallaceae bacterium | reverse complement strand
GATTGACAGGTTTGTGACGGAAAGGAGACCATTCACCGGGAACTGTGTCGTTGGGTTCGCCTTTCAGATAGGGATCATCCTGAATGACACCTGAATGTTTTGTGCCGGTAAAAATAGAACCGCATTTCTGGATGTCGATGTCTGCCCACTCCACTTCGTGCCCGGCAAGGTTGACTTTTACGGTTTTTTCAGGGTCGAAACATTGTCCGGGACAGGCTTTGACACAGGCCATACAGCGGTTGCAGAGCTGGGGACCGTCATAAATGGGGTCAGGTTCAAGTTCCACATCTGTGAGAACGATCCCCACCCGGCAACGGGGACCGAACTGGGGGCTCAGGAACATCTTGCTGAAGCCGATTTCCCCCAGGCCGCAGAGGTAGGCGGCAATACGCAGGTGAACCATAATATCCGGACGTGCCTGTCCGGGACGGACAGGACGGCTGAAGTTGTTTTTAAGATCTCCGCTGTTGTTGATCGCCCGCCAGTCACTCTGATGTCCCATAGGTATGGCTTCATAGCCCTGATCTTCGATGAATTTGCTCAAATTGATCACGGTCATAGGCATATAAAGATAGGTGATGCCGCCGTAGCCCATTGCGGAGTAGTTACTGAAAAAAGTACCTTCTTCGACGCCCCGCAAACTGCCCCGTTCCACACGGAAAACAAGTCCGATAATGCTTTTGCATTCCGGCATAATCTGGCGGGGATCCATTTGCAATGGAGAATTTTCCCAGCGGTCGATATTGCCGATACCGACTGCATCAGCACCAAGTTCAAGAGCTTTGCGTTTCACTGCAAGAGCGGCTGCTTTGGGATCACTCAGGTCTACTGAGTTAAAATCTCTGGTCATAATGGTCATAATAAAAATCTCCTTTTTGCGTTCATCAATGATGTATATTTGTCTATCGTTATCTTTTGGAAAAATATATACCGGGATGTTGATAAATACAAGTCCTGAAATAAAGAAATTCTGAAAATTTTCCGGGAGCGGTAAAATGGTCAGAAAAGAAGTTTTCCCAGTAATGCCGCCAAAGCGAATTCTGTACGCAAGATCCTTGTTCCGAGAGACATTGCATTGAAATTGTGTTCTTGCAATGTTTTTATCTCATAATCTGTAAACCCTCCTTCCGGTCCTAAGGCCAAAGTGACAGGCGTCCCCTGGACGGGAACGGGGGCTGTGCCTGCGGGGTCTCCGAAAAGCCTCAGGGAATTTCCGGCGATATTTTCCAGTTCATCATCGGCAAAGGGTTTGAAACGGCGGTGAAAAAAGAGTTGCGGTTCGACCGGATCGGCAGATTGTTCAAGGGCAAGATCGATTTCTTCCTGCAAGTTTTCCGGAAGCAGTCTGGAACTCTGCCAGTAGCTTTTTTCCACCTTGAAAGTATGGATAAAATGGATCTTTTTAATGCCAATCGTCACCGCACTGTGAATGACTTTACTGAAAGTCTGAGGCCGCTGCAAGGCGATAATCAGCGTCAGAGGCGGTGCGGGGGGAGGGGGAGTCAAGGGGGTATACTCCAGTTCCGCAGAGTCTGAAGTAAGGGCTGTGACTACTGCTGTGCCGCAGGATGTATTGCGGACACCGGTTTTGATATTTTTTCCGATATCAATATGGATAAAATCTTTCAAACGGGCGAAGCGGCGGCCTGAAATGGTAACTTTAGTCGGAGAAATAAAGTCATTTTTATCCAAAAGGAGCATATTCATTGTTTTGATTCCTTCAATTTGTTTTCAGCGTAACGCAAATTTTTCAGGCAACGGGGCTCGCTGGGATTGAGGGTGTGAGCCCGCCTGAATTGGATTACAGCTTCCTGGTAGTCTTGAGCAGTGACAGCCGCCATTCCAGCATAAAAAGCTTCGTATACACTTGAATGATTACGGAAAAGCACTGAACAACGCATATACAAATTGGCTGCCGCTTTCCGGTCATTGTACTTAGTGAGATGATATTCTGCACCGGTAGTAAAGACTTTTTGGGCAAAGTCGATCGGGAAATCGCTTACAACATAACAGAAGGGAGACATATAGACGGTATTGAGATATTTGATTCCTTCAGCACTGTGCCCCAGCTTGAACAGGATCAAGCCTTGCAGTGACAATTTAAATATGGGAGATATGTGATGCGGTGTGTCCTGATTTTCCGGGAGTTTTTCCCGGCAGATTTTCAAAGCCTTGTCAAATTCAGAGCGGTGAAAATGGGAAACAGCCTGCCATATAACAGCATTGAAATTGGGAACTTTGGGGAGTATGCTGCGTTCTATATATGTTTGAGCATCTTTCCAGACTGGCAGATACTGTTCCAGCTTGTGCAGCAGTCCGCCGCAGTACAATAATCCCAGCACCGGGAGCCAGGTGCCGAAGGCTGTTTCTTTCGGAATGTTCAGCTTGAGCAGAAAAGCACTGCCGGCAACGAGAAAAAGAGAGGGTAAATAGCTGTAACGATCCGCAAAATCGGTGTTGCCGACCCGTACAAATCCCACGACCGGAATCAAAAGAACAGCGAAACAGATCAAAAGAGGCAAAACGCCATACACCATACCTGTTCTGAATTCCTGTTTGCGGGCCAGAAAAGGAGTCAGCAGCAGTCCAACCGGGATCAATGCCATCCAGCGGGGCATATAGGCTGGATCGTAATAGGGATAAAGAGGAAAGAGATTGCCCGGTAAAAAGGTACGGATGAAATAGTTGCCGTAATTGTAAAAAATCGTTTCTGCCTTCAGCAGCAATGCTGCCGGAGTAAGTAAATTGCTGCTGCCGCCGCCTGGGATAAAAACATCACAGGCCAGCCACAATGTGAAAACAATAAAAAGTACCAGAGAAGGAAAGAGCAGTTTCAAATAGAGTTTCCAGTGGAACGAACGGTATTTCATCCAGATCAATGCCGCTGCCGGAGCGAAGAAAAAGAGCCACATCGGTTTGGCAAGAAATGAAAGAAGCAGACAAAGCCCCCCTGTCCACGAGATTTTTTCTTTTTGCAGAGCCCGCCAGAAAAGAAACAACGCTCCCAAGCCGAGAAACATTGCAAGACAGTCCTTTCTTTCACTGATCCAGACCACAGATTCCACCCGCTGGGGATGCAAAGTAAAAATCAATGCCGTCATACCCGCCCAGGCAGGTGAAAGGGTATGAGTCCCCCATTTGAAGCTGCGTAAGAAGAGATAAAAGATCACCCCGGTTCCGCAATGAAGCAGTATATTGGTCAAATGAGCCCCGAAGATGAAAGAATTTTTGCCCCAAATCAGATAATCTGCGTAAAACGAAAGAGAGGTCAGGGGAGTTGTCAGCTTCAACACCGGATCAAAAATCCGCAGAAATGAATTTTCAATGGATAAAGCATTGAAAAAGTAAAACTGGTCGTCCAAAATAAAATTTTTGAAAGTCAGAGCCGGGGAAAAGGCCGCCGCAGTAATCAGAAAAATTCCGATATACCAGAATATATCGCAACTGTATATAGCTTCTATGCGGCTCCACAAAGATTTTTTTTCGGGGATAGGGGCCGGGGGAGTATCGTTTATTGGGGACATAAGATCAGGGCTCCTGTAATTTTTGTGCAAGTTTATATTGTTTCTGATATTCCGGATCATCGGGATTTACTGCGAGACATTTTTTGAAAAATTCTGCGGCTTCTCCATATTTTTTGAGCACCATAGCAGCCCGACCATTGAAGTAATGACCATATTGGGGGAATGATATTTTTTCAGAGAGATAAAGCAGGGCAAACATCGCTCCCGTAAGTAAGAACAAGGAGGGCATATAGCTGTAACGATCAGCAAAAAAGGCTTTCAGAAGCTTTTTTTGCTCCTGAAAACTCAATTTGGGGGCTTTTTCATCAGCAAATCTGAAATGTGGCGGCATCTTTTCCCTTTGATAAGTTGTACAAAAGGCACTGAAGCCGTTATCGCTTCAGTGCCTTGATGTCGATTGTATGTTTCTGAAATCAAATAATTTTGATCCAGCTGCCGGACTGTGCCATACCTTTGACAACTGCATCAAGGATAGCGGCGATCTCAATGGTTTCTGCAACAGGAATGGGATTGATCTTTGTCTTGTAGAATTCCAGAATAACCTGAAGCAGATTGGGGAAGATATCGCTGTGGGTATTCAGCTGGGCACCTGTATCGTCAGAAGCTGCTGCAAGCGTGAATCCCCAATGGGGAGAGTAGTTCATAGATGCGATCCGCTCATCACTGTAACGGAGAGCAACGGTCAGTTTTTTCTCGTCGCCGCAAACTTGAAGTTCTTTTGCACCGACACCCAGCAGAGAGACGATCATTTCAATCTGGTGAATGGCGTATTCCGGGAAGTTTCTGCCGCCGCCGCAGGTGCTTGCACTGAGAAATTTAATACCCTTTTTACGCAAATCGATCAACTCAGTACCGAAACGCAGAGCAGAACTGCTCATCAGAGGAGTGTTGTATTTGGCTGCGAGAGCAAACATCCGTTCTGCTGCCGCACGGTTGGGAGCAAAGGGTTTGTCAATGTAGACCGGTTTCCCGCTTTTGAGGGCAAGGTCGGCAAGTTCTTCGTGGACTTCCGGATTAGAAGGAGCCAGTACACAGATGCAATCACTGTTTTCAATGACCTCTTCAATTGACGCTGCCGGAGTAATTTGCTGTGCCGCACACCACTCGGCAAGGGGCTTTTTGCCTTCAAGGGGGGCTTTTTCCCAGGCAAATGCCACATCAAATTCATCTTTTAACGCAGAGGTTCTGATCCAATTTGGATAGTTGTTTGCGTGCCATTCGTCGATAAAAAGGTCGATAAAACCGATTTTCTTTTTCATAGGGTCACTCATCCTTACATTTTTTTTCATCCACGCTGGGGTCACAGCCGTTCCAGCAGTAGGTGCACAAATTTTCTTTGGGGATCCCGATCGCCTCAAGAAGTTTGTCTAACTGCTGGAATTTTAATGTGGTGAAATTGAGTTTTTTGCGGATCACATTAACCATCGCATTATACTCTTGGGAGCCGAATACCTGATATCTTGCAAGAATTTCAGGCGTCAGATCTTCAGTGCCTTCAAGTTCAGAAATTGCTTTTCTGGCGGCCAGTTCCTGTTCATTCCGGGAACGGGAGAAATTCAGGAAACGGCAGCCGTAAAGCAAGGGAGGACAGGAGGAACGCATATGGACTTCCACAGCCCCTTTTTCATAGATGCGTTTGACAGTATCGCCCAACTGGGTGCCGCGGACGATGGAGTCATCGCAGAAAAGCAGTTTTTTTCCGGCGATCTGACTTTCGACCGGGATCAGCTTCATTTTTGCCACTTTTTCACGCATACTCTGATTGGGAGGCATAAAAGAACGTGCCCAGGTGGGAGTGTATTTCACAAATGAACGCTGATACGGACGTCCGAACCGGTTGGCATAACCGATAGCGTGGGGGATCCCGGAATCAGGAATTCCGCAAATAGAGTCGATCTTGCCTTTGTATTCTTCGTCCTGATCTGCCATTGAGGCACCGTTGCGGTAACGTGCGGACTCTGTATTGACGCCTTCATAACAACTGGAAGGATAACCGTAATAGACCCAGAAGAAGGTGCAGATTTTCATACAGGAGCCGCAAGGTTTCATCACTTTGGCTTCTTCAAGTGTGAGCATACGGATCTCACCGGGGCCCAGCTCGGCATCCGGTTCGATGTCAAGATTGGGGAATGCTGAACTTTCCATCGTGACTGCACGGGCGGTGATGCGGCCGGAATCGTTTTTCCGGACGCCCAGAATTACAGGAGTTCGGCCGAAACGGTCGCGGGCGGCGTAGATAACTCCTTGATGCAGAATAAGAAGAGAGAGAGAACCGTCAATGACCTGTTGAGCGTGGGCAATGCCTTCAACAATGGAGTTTTTTCTGGAAATGAGAATGGCTGCGATTTCTGTGGAATTTGGTTCACCTGAGCCGTATTCTGAAAGATGTGAAAGGCCGTCGGCCATTTCTTTTTGAATGATATCATCGATGTTATTGATTCTGCCTACGGTGATAATGGTGAATGTGCCGAACTTTGATGTGACCACCAAAGGCTGGTCATCGTCGTCGCTGATAACACCTATGCCGCTGGTACATCCGCTGAAATGAGCCAGACTTTCCGCTCCGAATTTTGTTCTGAACGGGGTGTTTGAAATGTCGTGGATCCTTCTTTTTATGACCCCGTTTCCGGCACTCATAGCCATTCCGCCGCGACGGGTGCCCAGATGTGAATGATAATCAGTACCGTAATAAATGTCCTCAACGCATTCGGCGTTGGAAACGACTCCGAAAAAACCGCCCATATTGTGATAATCTCCGTTTTCAAGAATTGCCGTTGCTAAATTTATCACAAAAAGGCTGTTTTTTCAACTGTTTCGTGATAAAAATTTGCAATATTCCTTAAAAAATCATTTTTTGACGGAAAAAATGATATGAGAGTCCACATCTTTCGTCCCTTTTCCGTTTTTAAGGGATGCCTGATAAATTTCCCGGTAAAAGCTCAAAGGCACCTTGATCGTAACTTCAGCCTTGCAGGGGAGTTTTTCAAAGTCTATGTTTTTTTCCGGAATTCCCACTGTTTTGAGCAGGCAGCGTGCCATCATCATATCACCGGGAAGGGCCATATGGACTCCGTCGGTAGTCAGCAGATTACCTTTGGCGGCGGGGAATTGCTTTCTGAGTTTGGCAAGCTCGCTTTGCATAGCGGCATTGGTGTCGGCAAGCAGGCATTTTTTCCGGACGGCCAGGTCACGCAGAAAGGCATTGTAGTCTGCCAGTTTCTTGTTGGCGGCATTGCCGGCATCTTCGCGGATCATCGTAGCGGTCATAATGCACACAGTGATGTTGGCTTTTTGAGCTTTTTCGACGATAGCGGTGATATTTTTCTTGTAATCTTCCAGTTTGATTCCTCTTGCTCCGTGCCAGACATCATTGACTCCGCAGCTCAAAAAGAGGAATTGTGCTTTCTTGTTGATGACATCTCTGTCCAATCGTGCGAGCATCTGGTCGGATTTGTGGCCGCTGATACCGGCTTTTATGGGAATGACTTTGATCTTGTTCTGAGCAAGGACACTGACGACAAGATTAACGTAACCTGCTTCCCGTCTCTGACCCTGCTGGGTGATCGAATCGCCGAGAAAGGCGACCCGGGAATTGTTTTTGACGGCACATTCTGCCGCTCCGGCGGCACAAGCGAAAACGAGGCTGAAAATAAGTGAAGTTGAAATACCTTTTGACATAATTTTTTTTCTCCGTGATTTTCAGTGGACTTTGTCTGACGGATAATATAACCTGCGAAAGAAAATTTTTCAAGAGTTTTCCGCAGGATGTTGAATTTCATTTTCTCAGACTGTATATTATATTCAAGGATAGATGCAGTCTGAAAAAAACGATGAAAAGTGTATAATTTTGCATTTTTAGCAGAAAAGTCCACAATAATGCAGAAAAATCCATTGCTTTTCACTCCTTTTGGTACTATACTATACGCGGAACCGGTAAAAGTGTATATTACCAAGGTTTCAGTCAAAGACGATCCAACATCTTGAATAATTTTCAGAAGGTTGAAAAATGGTAGAAGCAATTATTGTCGGAGCCGGTCACCGGTCTTTGTGTTACGCCCAGTATGCCCACGAACATCCGGATGTGTTCCGGATCACCGGAGTGGTGGATCCGCTGCCGGATCGCCGTCTCGCTGTTCAAAAAGAGTTCGGAATAGATGATTCTATGCTTTTTGAGAATGTTGAGGCTCTCTGTGCCAAACCCCGCCTTGCAGATGCCATCATCAATGGAACGATGGATGAACTTCACGTTCCCACTTCTCTGCCTCTGCTTGAAAAAGGATACCACATCCTGCTCGAAAAGCCTGTTGCAATCAGTTTGAAAGAGCTCAATCAGCTCCGTGCTGCTCAGGAAAAGGCCGGTAAAGTGGTGATGATCTGTCACGTGCTGCGCTATGCTCCCTTTTATGCCGCTATCAAGCAGAAGATGCTTGACGGTGAAATCGGCAAACTTATCTCGCTTTCAACTGACGAATATGTGAGCTATCACCACTATGCCACCTGTTTTGTCAGAGGTAAATGGGGCAATTCAGTTGCCTGCCGTACCAGTATGCTTATGGCAAAATGCTGTCACGATATGGATCTTGTTTCCTGGCTTACTTCCGGCGTCAAGCCTGTCCGGGTTGACAGTTTCGGCGGACTCCGCTGGTTCCACAAGGGCAATGCTCCTGCAGGATCCGGAACTCACTGCCTGAAAAACTGTCCTCTGGTGGACAGCTGCGACTTCTCTTCAAAGAGAATGTATCTCGACCACCCCGAAAGATGGAGCACCTATGTCTGGCCCGAATTTGATTACCGCAAGGAACTCAATACTCCTGAAAACCGCCTTGCCAAACTGATGGAAGATAACAATCCCCACTCCCGCTGTGTCTGGAAATGCGATAACGACCAGGCCGACCGGCAGAGCGTCATTGTCGAATTTGAAAACGGCTGCGTTGCCACCCATCAGCTTATCGCTGATACCTGCCGGGCTGACCGCCGGGTGCTGGTCGTGGGGACAGAGGGCGAGATCGAAGGGTTTATGAGTGAAAATAAATTTGTGCTCCGCAAGCACGATCTGCGTCCCGGACACGATTATTCTGAAGAGGTTATTGACGTTTCTGTTGCCGACGGCGACGGACACGGCGGCGGCGATTTGAGACTGGTTGCTGATTTTATCGCCAGAATCAATGGGGAATCTCCTTCAATTTCTTCAACTGACCTGTCTGATTCTGTTATTGGCAACCAGCTGGTCTTTGCTGCCGATGCGGCTATGACCGGAAAAGGAAGAATTGAAGATTTTGACCGATTCTGTGAAGAACAGGCTTGACTTTTTTATAAACATCTGCTAAATTAAGTGCAGGCGGTGTTGAGCCGTTTGCACTTTTTTGTAAAAACGCAGTGTTTGCGTGTAACATAAAACAAATATACAGGAGAAATAAAATGGCTATTGACAAGAATTCAAAAACCTGGAAGAACCTGGAATATGCTTTTGCCGGTGAATCTCAGGCCCGCAACAAATACACCTACTTTGCTTCCAAAGCCCGCAAAGAAGGCTACGAGCAGATTGCTGCTATTTTTGAGCAGACTGCCAACAATGAAAAAGAACACGCCAAACTTTGGTTCAAAGAGCTGAACGGTATCGGTTCCACTGTTGAAAACCTTGCTGCTGCTGCCGCCGGTGAACACGAAGAATGGACCGAAATGTACCGCACTTTCGCTATCGAAGCTGAACAGGAAGGCTATACCGAGCTTGCCCGCGTTCTTGAACGGGTTGCCGCAATCGAAAAACGTCACGAAGAACGTTACCGGAAACTGTTGGCCAATATCGAATCCGGTGAAGTCTGGGTTCGTACCGGTGAAAACCGTTGGGAATGCCGTAACTGCGGACACGTTTATATCGGTGAAAAAGCTCCTGAGATCTGCCCCACTTGCAAACATCCCAAAGCCTATTTTGAGATCGAAGCTCAGAACTACTGATAAATTCAGTTTTCTTTTTATTGAAGCCGTCCATTCCGGGCGGCTTTTTTTTTCTGCTGCTTTCAAGATGACTGCAAAAAGTGAAAAATATTAACAGAGTTAGAGATTTTTTTGTAAAGATACTTGACAAAGTATTGTTTTTGTGATATATTATCTCAATTACAAAATAGTTTTTTGACAAAAGTAATTTCACAGACAAAGGATGTTGTGATGAAAAAACAGTTTCGGCAGTTGGGAGCGGCAATCGCTCTGTTGTTTGTTTTTACCGGTTGTGCATCCGTTCGGGAGTTGGCTCCTGAACAGCGAAAAGGGGAGCCTGCCACCCTCGAATATAAACTCGCCCGTGAAGTCATCGTTGCTTTTATGAATAACGATGCCAAGAAATTCCGCAAGAACTTCTCTCCTGAAAATGCTCAGAAATTTGATGTTAATAAGTTTGATGAGGCCCGCCGTGAAGTTGTGCAGTCTCTGGGGACTCCTGTTTCTTTTTCCTATCTGACAGAACTTGAGTTTGTCTCTTTCAAACTTTATGTCTGGAAGGTCAGATTCAAACGTCTCGGGAAAGACCGTGAGACCAAAGAAGATAAAGAGTTTTACAGCGAAGCTCTTTTCAGAGTCATTACCGGCAGAAGCGGCCGGGATAAGGTTATGATTATGGGATTCAACTTCCTCTGAAAAAAAAGTTTTCCAGATTGGTGCTTTGCAGTACCGATCTTTTTGTATATATTTAATTTGCAACTTCAAACTTTTCGCCTAAATACAGAAAGGAAAAACAAAAATGAACAAAAAAATTTGTTCAGCCGTGACACTTCTGGTCGTCGCGGCCATTCCGTTGGCTGCTGCCGACGGAAAGAAAGACGGTGCTGTGCGTACCATACACCTGCGTCAGTCTGATGCACAGGTGCGGTACGAGAGCAAAGTGTACGAATTGCAGAATGTTTCAGCAGAATCCATTTTGCCTTTTGTCAATTCTGCAATCAAACGTTACAGTATCAATTCCACGATCCGTCGTGTGACTACTGTCAACGGCAAGCGTGATGCTCTGCTGGTTTCCACCGGCCAGGAATTTATGCCCTACGTCGATCAGATTATCAAATCTCTCGACCGTCCCGGCAAGATGAACAAAAAAGGTATCGAGGGAACCGGTATTTCCCGTATTGCCTACACTCCCAAGTATCGTGCCGCCAGCCAGTTTTCCAACATCATCAACAGCACCAGCGGTTCTTCTGTGGGGGCAGCTTATGTCAACCGTGAGACCAACACCATTTTCTGGCGCGATCAGGCTGATGCCGCCCAAAAAACTCTCAAATATGTGGAGTTTCTTGACCAGCCTCTTCCCCAGGTCAATGTCCGTCTCAACTACTATGAACTGCGTGACAGCGATCTGAAAGACTGGGGTTTTGACTACCTCGCCTGGAAAAACGGTCCCGGTGTCAACCTTTTCAATATCGGCTACAATGCCGGTCACCTTTTTATGGATGAAGTCCTGAACAGTGCTCTGACAGTTGCTTCTTCCGCCACCTGGGCTACCGGCGGATTTTTCACCGCTCCCCAGTTTGATATGAGCTTTATCCGTTGTCTTGAACAGACCGGTAATGCCAGCGTCGCTTCTCACGCTGAACTGCGTATGCTCAGCACTCCTATCCGTACCCTTGAACAGTTCAGAGCTCTGCGTGCCTACCAGATTCAGAATATGAGCAAAGCTCCCTTTGTTTACTCCATTTCTATGACTCCCGAGTATCAGAACATCGGAAAAAATACCCTCGGCCGTACTTTCGTCGGTAAGAGCTTTTATGAAGATGAAGACGGAAACAAACATTCTGATCCTCCGCAGCTTGAAGCCCGGATCATCAATCCTTTTGTCTGTATGCCCAGCAAAGAAAGCAAAGGCGGCTTGATTTTCAACTACTCCATTTTCTTTAAGAATGTTGTGGAACGCGGCAATACCGGTTCCGAACTTTCAAACAGCGTTGCTTTTTCCGGTGCCGCCACACTCGGATTCGGAACCGAAAAGATGCTGGCTGTCTATGAAAAGGAAAACTGGGTCGAACAGACCATCGGTTTGCCTATTCTCTGCCGTATCCCCGTGATCAAATATCTTTTCAGCACCGTGACCAAGATCAAAGAACGCACCTATGTCGTTGTGACCGCTGAAGCTACTCCTCTGGATGCAAAAGTCGGCTCCAAGAAGCACGTCAGTATGACCACTCAGATTGACCGCCGTATGGACAACCCCTGGAAAAATGCCAAGGATTCCGATGAAAAGGCTGACAAGAAGGCTGACAAGAAGGCTGACAAGAAAGCTGCAAAGAAAGGTAACAAATAATGAACAGCAAAACTATTCTTTTTTCCGCTGCTGCGACAGCTTTTCTCGTCTGCGGATGTCAGCAGGGGGCAACTCCTCTTACCCAGGTCGTTCCTACTGACTCCGGCAGCAATGGCGGAACCCGTGAGATCTCTCTGATCCCTCAGGCTATCGCCGGAACTCCCCGGTATACCAATAATCAGCCTACCGGAGGTTATGCTCCTTCCAATGTTCAGGCTCAGCTCAAAATCGATGTCAAGGATTCCACCAAAGAAGTCAAGGTGATCCGTGACAATTCCGATCCTTTTGTGATCACCAAGCCCTACAGCCTCAAGAACGCTGATCCCTACGCTGTACGCAGCTATCTTGAAGCTGCTGTCGGAGCCCGCAGCATCACTTCAAGTCCTGCTCAGGTTATGGCTGTGAAATTTGCTGACGGAACCGGTGTGGTGCTGGTTTCTGCTGAAGAGTACCGCTTCAAAGATTCCAAGGCCGGCAAAGGAATTGACTCCATTGTCAAATCTCTCGACCGCAAAGGCCTCTCTTATGCTCCTGAGGCCGGTGTTTATGTGTATTTCCCCAGAATCAGCCGTGCTGCCAATCTGCGTGATATGCTGCTCAAGGTCGGTTCTCACGAACTGGATCCCCAGTTTGCAGTGGCTCCTTCCTGCATCCTCGTTGACGGCGAGCTGAATGCTCTGCTGATCAAGGCTCCCCAGTGGAGCTGGGTGGAAATGCGTAAGCTGCTCCAGAAATATGACCGTCCCATCCCCGAAGTGAAGATCTCTTACAGAGTTCTTGAAATCTATGCTGAAAATGATGACCGTATCGGTGTTGACTTCCAGAGCTGGAAGAACAACGAAGGTGTGGACTTTTTCTCCGTGGGAATGGATGCCCGCCGCAATTGGGGCACTTTCTTCACCAGCGGTGTGCAGGATAACGGTTGGAATCGTACTTCCTACTGGAACTGCAACCCCAAATGGAATACCCGTTACCTTGACTTTATGACCTCTATCGGCAAGGCCAAATGTCTTGCTCAGGGTGTTCTGGTCGCTCAGAACCGCAGAGCTTCTCAGATCGAAGTCAATACCGGATTCTTCTATGACCGGACCTACTACACTGCCGGTGCCACCTCCATCGCCGAAGGTTGTACCGAGTTCACCTTTGCTGATCCCAATCCCGACACCATTATGCGTGAAGGTGTCAGCAAGATTATGCCCTATCAGGATCTTGTGGGACTTTACAGCAGCGTTGCCAATGATAATCCCAACAGTGTCGCTGAACAGCTCATTGCCAATATGCCTGAGAAATTCCTGCAGCACATCACCTATACCCAGCGTGTTATGGGCGTCCAGACCGGAACTTCCATCTACGGTGACGTTCTTTCTCAGCTGACCTCCGATCAGAAATCTTTGATCGCCAAGCAGCTGGCTGCTTCTGCTGCCGCTCCCTATCAGGCTTATGGCGATGCTGCTTACCAGCAGGCCCTCTCAACTGCAAGTGCTAAGTACACCACTGCTATGTCTACTGCTGATACCAGTGCTCTTTCCAAATACATCGGCGGCTGGGTCAACAGCTCCGGTGATTGGGTTGCTCCCGGATATTACAATGGTTACACCAACCGTGATCAGTCCGGTTCTCATCCCGGCATTATCCACGGCTGGCTCCAGTATCCTATGGTTACCAACGGCTTCAAGTTTGATCTCAAGGTCGTTCCTGAAGTTACCGGTAAGGCTGCCAAACTCAGATTTGAACTTGACAGCATCTCTCTGCTCGGCTGGAACTCTGACGGTTCTGCCCGTACCAGCAAGTCCGGTACTGCCACGACTGTTCAGGTCGGTCTTGAACCTCAGGAGTTTGTCATCGGCGGTCTGCGCAAGTCTGAATCAGTCCGTGGTACAGCCGGTCTTCCCTTCCTGAAGGATCTTCCTTTCATCGGCAGACTTGTTTCCACTGAAACTGAATCCATCAAGCAGTCCCAGCTGGTGCTGATTGCCAAAGTCGAAGTTTCCAACCCCGACGACAAAATGGGGGCCGAAGTCAAGGAAGAAGTCGGCAAGATCATCAAACAGGTCAATAAGGGTGTGAACAGCCCCATCGGAAATATGCTTTTCCAGCAGTATCTTCTTGATGATGACCGTGCTGATCGTGACAAACGTCTTGATAAACTCTCTGACGAGATCAACGACAAATATCAGGAACACAAGTGATGAGTCAGAATGGAGATTGCTCAAGGAACTCCGTGCTTCCTGATGTGTCAGTTTTCAAAAAAATGGTGCGTCTGCTTGAATTCCAGAGACGCCAGTTTTTTGAGAGTGACTGGAAAAACTGTTCAGTTCTGATCCCCCGGGCTCAGTTCAATCATCTGATGCTGGTACGTTTTGCTATGCCTTGCAATCTCGGAACTATTATGAGCATTACCGGTTTGACTTCGGCGGGAGCTTCACTCTTTGTCGACAAACTGGTCAATGCCGGAGTTCTGAAACGGGAAGAAGATCCCAACGACCGCAGGAATATTATCATCTCAGTTACAGCTCAGGGACAGCGTTTTCTGCAGGAAATCGATGACCGTCTTGATGATTTTATCTACAAATATTTTGCGGAATGTTCTGCTGAAGAACTGCAAATTATTGATAAAACGATGCGGATCGTCTGTTCAAAACTCGACTCCTGAGCTTTCTTGAAAGCTCTCTAAAAAAAGGAGTTTTACACCGGAAACTGCCAAGTGCGGTTTCCGGTGTTTGCTTTTTAAAGATTTCTGAAGTATATTATAGAGATAATTTCAGGAAAACTGTATTTTATGAAGCGCATATTGTTTTTTTGTTTGATTTTTGCTTCTCTGCTCGGAGCTGCTGAATTGCGGGTGGTCTCGCTGTCACCGGCTTTAACAGAGCTTATATGTCATTTAGGCAGGGAATCTTTGCTGGTCGGCCGCAGCGATGTCTGCAACGTGCCTGCTGCTGTCCGCCGCCTTCCGGTCGAAGCAGTAATCCACGGTAACTCCATATTTATTGAACAGTGCACAGGCAGTAGCTGTGGAAAAGGCAATGCCATGATAGGCAAGCCCCATAAGCACATCAAATTCCA